>JANNNF010000160.1:0-3558 GCA_031398405.1 Rhodobacterales bacterium
GCCTCGGTGCCCCCGCAAGGCGGGCGCAAGCATCCCCAACAGGAATTCCTGCAAGTGGACACGACCAACATCCTGTTTATCTGTGGCGGCGCGTTCGCTGGTCTGGAAAAGATCATCGCACAGCGCAACAAAGGGTCTGGCATCGGCTTTGGCGCTGATGTGAAAGATCCTGACAGCCGCGGCGTGGGCGAGATGTTCATGGAGCTGGAGCCCGAAGATCTTCTGAAGTTCGGTCTGATCCCCGAATTTGTTGGCCGTTTGCCAGTGATTGCCACGCTGACCGATCTGGATGAGGCCGCTTTGGTGACCATCCTGACCGAGCCCAAGAACGCGCTGGTCAAGCAATACCAGCGCCTGTTCGAGATTGAGGGCGTGAAGCTGACGTTCACACCGGACGCGATGGTCGCCATCGCCAAGCGCGCGATCAAGCGCAAGACAGGTGCGCGCGGACTGCGGTCGATCATGGAAGATATCTTGCTCGACAGCATGTTTGAATTGCCGGGTATGGATTCGGTCGAGGAAGTGGTCGTCAAGGAAGAGGCCGTCAACAGCGGTGCGAAACCAATTCTTGTCTATAACGATGCCAAGAAAAAAGAGCCTGCCTCGGCTGGCTGATTTTTCGCAGGTCTGATCAAAGGGCGGGCCAAATGGTCCGCCCTTTTTGCGTGAATCCAAGGGCGCTGTTTGCGGCAAGACACTGATACTGAACAGAATTTGCAATCCTGATTCGGGAGCCAGGGTCAACGGTGCGCACCGCGCCACCGACCTGGACTTATCCACGCGGTGCAATTCGCTTCGGTTGAATCAGGGTCGGCTGGATTCACGTTAAGACCGCAAATCCGGGGCCGTTGAGGTGAAAAACTACGACGCGATGCGCGTCATTTGTCGAAACGGGGCAACGCCCTGTACGTCAAGATTGCCATCACCGGATCGGCAAAGATCCTTGTTGGTCACTCACGATGACCGGACAATTTCTGAACAGAAACCTTTGGCGAAATGCCAACCAAGGGTGGGGCTTTGCGCGCGGTGCCAGCGTGGGGGCTGGACCTTAGGGGGCACATCGGCCATATGTGAGGCAATGAACCGGAGACCGCGCCCGATGTATTTCCTCAAACGCATGTTGACCTGGTGGAACAGCCAGACGCTTGGCACCCAGATTTTCACCGCTCGCAAGGGGGTGAAGGTAGGCGAGGACGCCCAGGGCAACCTGTACTACCAGACCGCCGACAGCAAGAAACGCTGGGTGATCTATAATGGAGAAATGGAAGCCTCGCGCGTGTCGCCTGACTGGCATGGCTGGCTGCACTTCACATGGGATGAACCACCCACCAAGGTACCTTTGGTGCATAAGATCTGGGAAAAGCCGCATCAGGAAAACCTGACCGGATCTGACCTTGCCTATGCCCCCCCCGGATCAATCCGGCGGAGCGATCCTGCGCCGCGCCGCGATTATGAGGCATGGCAGCCCAAATAATGGCCGAGAATCGCGCAGAAGTTTTGGCAGGGGCGGCTGTTGTGGCGGTCGCTTTGGCATTTGTCGTTTATGCAGCCCAAGGGGCGGGGTTCGGCACCGGTGGCGGGACCTACCCGCTGACGGCCAGTTTCCGGTCAGTGGAAGGCATATCGGTTGGCTCTGATGTACGGCTGGCAGGGGTCAAGGTGGGCAGCATCACTTCGTTGAAGCTGAACCCGCAGACGTATTTCGCCGATGCGGAAGTGGCGGTCGCAGATGGTATTCTGCTGCCGACAGATTCTGCGATTCTGATTTCACAAGAAGGGCTTCTGGGCGGGACCTACATTGAACTCGTGCCCGGTGGCGCCCTGGATGTGCTGGCCCCGGGGGATGAAATTGAAGACACCCAAGGCGCGGTCAGCCTGATCAGCCTGCTGTTGAAATGGGTCGGCGGGCAGTCGTCCGACAAACCAGCCCCATGATCCGCGCCCTTCTGATACTCCTGCTGTTGGCCACTCCTGCGGCTGCACAGGAGTTTAGCGAGGCGCAAGCCGGTGTCTTGCGCTGGCTGGATAAACTGACGGGGGAAAGCGGCGATATGGAACTGGCGCGCGGCCAATCAGCCAGCAACGGCCGCCTGACCATTCAGCTCGACAATTGCCGCTATCCCTCCGACAATCCCAACGCCGATGCGAATGCTCACCTGACGATCATAGACAGTGACCGGCCAGAGCCTGTGTTTAACGGCTGGATGCTGGCGTCATCCCCTGCTTTGTCGGCGATGGATCATGCGCGCTATGACGTCTGGGTATTGCGCTGTGTGGTCCCGGGGGCTGCTGTAGCGGTGGAGGAGACCCCGCCTGAGACCGACCCGGAACCTGAGGCTCCGATCGACCCCGATCAGCCGGTCGACTGATAGCCCTGCACGTAGCCGGGCGGGTCGAACATGGCGCTTTGCGTCAAAGCTTTGGAAAGGTGGCGCTGATACTGGCTGCGCGTAATTTCGACGCCGCCAAGGCTGGCCAGGTGCGGGGTCAGGAACTGGGTGTCAAACAGGGTATACCCACCGGCGCGCAGGCGATGCACAAGGGCCGCGAGCGCCAGTTTTGACGCATCTGTTCGGCGCGAGAACATGCTTTCCCCGAAAAACGCAGCCCCAAGTGTAACGCCGTAGACCCCGCCCACCAACGTATCTGCGGCCCAGACCTCAAGGCTGTGCGCGTGGCCGGATCGGTGCAAAGCAGCATAGAGATCAGAGATTTGTGCGTTGATCCATGTCTCGGCACGATCCGCACAACCCGCCACGACACCTGCGAAATTTGTGTTGATGCGGATGGTATGATCGCCGTGCACCATGCGGCGGCGCAAGGATCGTGAGGCATGAAATCTGTCCAGCGGCATTACTCCCCGCAGGCGGGGGTCCACCCAATGAATCGCAGGGTCATCGCGGGATTGCGCCATCGGGAAGATACCCATGGCATAGGCCCGCAGCAAAGTGTCAGCCGAGATAAGGTCACGCATCGCCAATTTTGTTCGAAAAAAATTGCAAATTCCTTCGAAGGAATTTGGGCCACCCGCCTGTCAGGACCCGAACTTTGCTGCCAGCCATTTCTCTAACCAGTGGATGTTGTAATCCCCCGACTGAATGTCAGGCTCTGCCAGCAGCAAATCGAACAGCGGCACTGTGGTTTCCACCCCGTCGATGATCAATTCGCCCAAGGCACGCGACAGGCGCGCCAAGGCTTCGGGCCGGTCGCGGCCATGCACGATCAGTTTGCCGATCAGGCTGTCGTAATAGGGCGGGATGGAATAGCCGGAATATAGGGCGCTATCCATCCGGACGCCCAAACCACCGGGCGAATGGAACATGCGGACCTTGCCAGGGCAGGGCGCGAAGTTCGGCAGTTTTTCCGCATTGATCCGCACTTCAATTGCGTGGCCGTTGATCACCAGATCGTCCTGCGCCACCGACATCGGCAAACCTGCCGCAACGCGGATCTGTTCGCGCACAAGGTCGATGCCAAAGATGTATTCGGTGACAGGGTGTTCCACCTGCAACCGCGTGTTCATCTCGATGAAGTAGAACTCGTTGTTTTCATAAAGGA
>JANNNF010000173.1:0-2448 GCA_031398405.1 Rhodobacterales bacterium
CATCCAATCCGACAAACAGCTTCATCCCGCAGTCCTCCATGTGGATCCAATACGGGAAGGTCGACAACTTGCCCCTGATCTTGCAAGCGGTAACAGGCAGCGCGCGACGCAGGCCCCGTTACGGCATCTCATTGATCATAACCAGAAGATGACGATTGCCGCTATGGCGATGGCGGACATGAAGGTATGGGCGCAGCGGTCGTAGCGGGTGTGGATGCGCCTCCAGTCCTTGAGTTTGCCGAACATGTTTTCGATTTTGTGCCGCTTGCGGTAAAGCAGCCTGTCGTGCGGTATCTGGATTTTCCTGTTGGATTTCGATGGGATACAGGCCTCGATCTTCCGATCTGCAAGGGCGTCTCGCAGCCAGTCGGCATCGTAGCCCTTGTCGGCCAGGAGCGCCTTCGTCGGGGGCAGGCTTGCCAGCAAGGCCGCCGCCCCGGTGTAGTCACTGACTTGGCCTGCGGTCAGAAACAGGCTGCGCGGGCGGCCTTCGCTGTCGCAGACAGCGTGCAGTTTCGAGTTCAACCCGCCTTTGGTGCGTCCGATATACCGGGGAAGAGCCCCTTTTTGAGTAGGCTGGCTGATGTGCGGTGCGCCTTCAAGTGAGTGGCATCGATCATCAACTCGGCGGTCTCGCCGCCGCCTTTTGCCAGTTCAAGGAAGATGCGTCCGAACACGCCCAACTCGCTCCAGCGGATGAAACGGTTGTAGATTGTCTTGTGTGGCCCGTAGCTTGGCGGAACGTCGCGCCACCGCAGGCCGTTGCGGATGACAAAGATGATGCCGCTGATCACCCGCCGGTCATCCACCCGGGGGATGCCGTGCGACAATGGAAAAAACGGCGATATCCGCGCCATTTGGGCTTCGGAAAGCAAGATCATCTCTGTCATGGCAGCACCCCCTTGGTGCCGCCAGTGAATCAATGCTTCAATGCAACAACAAGCAAATTAATGGGTCCAGAGCCTAGAATTCACTCGGTTGGCTTTACTCATTCGACTTGAGATGCTTTGCCCGCGCTGAAAACCTCGACTGCCGGTCAACTGCAAGTCGATCAACGTCTGACCATCCCAGTTCAGCAATCAACTGGTCAACAAGCTCGGTTGGCTCTTCAAAGGTCGCCAGTCGATTGCGGCTATGATTCCACGCAACTGTATCAGGCTGGGCAAGCGCAATAATCTGGCGTTCGACACGCTCGAGCTCTTCTTTCGGCGCAATTATCGGGAGGCATGCCGCCGAACAGTGCTTTCGGATAAAACAGCTCCGCAACTTCTTTGCTTTGAGTGCATCATCGCCACGATCTTTTGGGTCGCGATACATCCTGCCGACGTTGTAGTTGCATGAGAACTTATGGCTGTTCGTCTCATCGCCCGCACAGTGATATTTATTAATTCGCTGCAGAAAGCCGAGCCGATCAGTGATACCGACATAGCGTCTTTTACCGTCGTGATCAGCGAGCCAATAAATGCCCGTTTCATTCGGAAGGTCGCTGAGTAAATGGAGCGGCGAAGCCTCAAACTTGCGAAAAAGCTCGGCGATGTCTATCATGGTCAATGTCCTTCCTTCAACTTCTGCAACGCAGGCTGGCAAAATCTGAGTTGTTGCGACGCGCTCATGGTCGGTTCCCAACAGTTCGTTCAAAGCCATCCGGGTTCTGGAGTATCCGGGAGTTTCAGACTTTGTAAGAGACCGTCGGCAAACACTGGCTGGACCCTTTCTCGAACAACGAGCCTGGATCGATGCAGGGCTAGTGCAGCATATCCGCCAGCCCTATCCGCTCGAACCCTGCCTTCATAACCGGATCAAACCCCGGATCGATCCGCGCCGGGCCATAGCCGTTCGCCCGGTTCCGAGCATCGATCTCGCGCCGTTCCGCAGCAAATTCTTCTGGCGACGCGGCCTCTTTCAAGGTCGTGTCGCCCTCGCAATAGCTGAAGATCATCAACCGGGTCGGGTTAGCCCATATCCCGAAGTATGACGCATCCTGCGCCGTATCGACCTGCGCCCAGCCGTTCTCGTAGCTGCAGAGCCCGAAATCATAGACGTAGCGATCGGCGGGGGCGAATTCGCGAGTGATCTTCATGCCGACACCTGCGCGCGGGCCGTGATGGCGATGACGCAGAGGTCGCGGTAGCGGGCCATGGCCTTGGGGCTGGACGAAACCGGGTTGATCTCGAAGGCCTGCAGACCGGCGATGTCACCTGCCTCGGCCAAAGCGACGATCTGGGCCAGCTTGGCGCGGAACCGGGCATGGGTCGGTTTGGAGAAATCCGGCGTCTGCGGCAGTGCGCCGCTTTGGGCCTGATCTCGGATGGCTTGGCGCTTACCGATCACCGGGGCGATCACCCCCTTCGGTTCGTCCACGGGCGTGGGGGTCGGCTCGCCTGCAGGATCGGGATTGCCGTAATCGAGCACCAAGGTCAGCCGAGCCTCCGCCTGATTGGCGGTGTC
>JANNNF010000181.1:0-1763 GCA_031398405.1 Rhodobacterales bacterium
CACACCGCACCTTGCCTGACTTTGCCCGCACCATTCATTTCGTAGCATTGGAAAAATCGTTGCCTTAGTAAGCCTTGAAACATCCTGAGGGTATCTGTTGTATGCATAACCTGTTGCGGCGCGTTTTTTGCGGTCCTGCTCTGCGCAGGCATCAGGATCTTGCATTGAGTGTCTTCCAACCTGCCTTTAAGCAAACCATTTGCCGGACTGCGAAGAACACCCCTCCTTCACGCCTCAAGCCGGATTTTCTGCTACAACCAGTTTGCGCGCTGGGGTATGAGGCAGAGGTACAACTGGCGGGACGAATTATGGACTTTTTGGCAAGCGCAACCGCCATCGTGGGCGGGGCTATGGTGATCCTCAGACGTGTGGGTGCCCCCAAGACGGCGGCAGTTGGTACAGCGCCAGCTATTCCAGAGGCAAAGAAACAGGGCATCATGACCCTGAAAATGCCAACAGCCAAAGGCTGGGAGCCGGGACATGTGCCACAGGCAGCGCCCGGGTTGAAGGTCAACGCTTTTGCGTCAGACCTGCTGCATCCTCGCTGGATCGAAGTTTTGCCCAACGGGGATGTGCTGGTCGCCGAGGCTTTGCAGCAGGCCACGCCTCCAAAGAACCTGATAGACCGCGCGGCCCAAGCCACGATGCGCCGCGCCCGTGCCATTGGTGTTAGTGCGAACCGGATCACCCTGTGGCGGGATGCCGACGGTGACGGTGTGGCCGAGATCCGCCATGTGTTTGTCGAAGATCAAAACCAGCCCTTTGGCATGGCGTTGGTGGACGGCACGTTTTACGTTGGCAACACAGATGGCATTGTGGCTTTTCCCTATGCCGATGGTGCGACGCATCTAACCGGGCCGGGCACGCGGCTGGCAGAGTTCAAATCGGGCGGCCACTGGACCCGCAGCCTGATCGCCTCACCTGACCGGACCAAGATTTACGCAGGCGTTGGGTCGCTGTCGAATATCGCCGATGACGGGATGGAGGCTGAAGAAGGCCGTGCCGCCATTTGGGAGCTGGACCTTGCGACAGGCAAAACGCGCATCTTTGCCAGCGGTCTGCGCAATGCGGTCGGTACGGCATGGGAGCCGGTTACAGGCAAGCTGTGGACCGTGGTCAACGAACGTGATGGATTGGGCGATGAAACTCCGCCGGATTACCTGACTTCAGTGCAGGAGGGCGGCTTTTACGGCTGGCCCTATTGCTATTGGGGTCAGACGGTGGACGACCGGGTACCGCAGGACGCGGCCAAGGTTGCCGCCGCCATCAAGCCAGATTACGCGCTTGGCGGGCATACTGCATCTTTAGGCCTGTGCTGGATGCCCGAAGGAACCTTGCCCGGTTTTGGCGATGGCATGGTGATCGGGCAGCACGGGTCTTGGAACCGATCCACCCTGAGCGGCTACAAACTGATTTTCGTGCCATTTGCGAATGGCCGCCCCTCTGGCCCGCCGCGCAACATTCTGTGGGGCTTTCTGTCTGAGGATGAGAAAACATCCTACGGTCGTCCTGTGGGCGTGGCCATCGGGCCAGACAAGCGGTCTTTGCTGATGGCAGATGATGTGGGTAATATCGTCTGGCGGGTGACGGGCGCGTAAGGCCTTGGGTCAGGTCAGCGATGGAGGGGAGGGTACAACCCCGACAAACGCCACCCTCAGATAGCCTCCCGCGCGCAGCAGGTCATCACTTTAATCAGATCGGTATAAGAGACCGAGGTGTCGGCGTGCAGGAAACTGCCCGGATGGCGAAAAGAATGATGGCTG
>JANNNF010000246.1:0-12171 GCA_031398405.1 Rhodobacterales bacterium
GTCTTCACGTAAGCTGGCGTCGGCCACCGGCGTCGCGCGGGGCAGGCGTCAGGTGGCAATCAACACCTCAATCCCCCGGCGTTCAAAGGCCTGCGCGTCACTGTCACTGATGCCATCATCGGTGATGAAGGAATGAACCACTTCCAACGCGCCCAGACGTGTGAAGGATGATTTGTTGATCTTGGTGCTGTCGGCAACCAGATAGACGTGGCTCGCTGCCTTGATCATCGCCTCTTTCAGCTGCAAGTCGGCAAAGCTGGGGTAAGTTAGACCCGCCTCTAACGCCACACCAGCCGTGGCCAGAAACAGTTTCCCGGCGAAGATGTTCTTGAAATACTCGACCGATTTGTCACCCGACAACGACAGCGTAGGGGCTTTGAACTGCCCCCCCGGCATATGCACGGCAAATCCCGGAACAGACCCCAGAATGACTGCAATGTTCAGCGCATTGGTGATCACCGTCAGGTTGCGGCGCGATATCAGCCGGCTGGCCACCTCTGTCGTCGTGGTGCCCGCATCAAGGATCAGTGTCTCGCCATCGCGCACCAAGGCGGCGGCATAGGCCCCGATCTTGCGCTTTTTGTCCATGTTTTCCATGTGGTGCAGGGTCATGGTGCCGATCTGCGCCGGGGCTGTGTTTAAAAAGGCCCCGCCATGTTCGCGCGTGATGAAACCATCCCCCTCCAACCGCTCCAGATCTTGCCGGATCGTGGCCTCTGAGACCTGAAACGCCACGGCGAGGTCCCGCACGCGGGCAGACCCCTCTTCCTGTATCCAATCCAAAATCCGCCGCCGCCGGGGTTCAGACAGCAACCCGATCATCGGCTCGACCCGCCCGTCAGGTGATTTCGTGTCCATGGCGGCGGCCCTGCTTTCCTTACTCGCAAGCAAACGCTTGCGGTTTCAGTGTATATGATTGCGAAACCGGGGCAACCGTGTGGGTTAACCCCCGTATGTCTCCCGACGACAGGATAACTGCACTGGTGTCAAATTCAGGTGTTAGACACACTTTGCCTGACAGCCAAGCCCCGCCAGGACCAGAGGTTCTTATCCCAGCCGCCCAACGCGGGCGCAGCTCGCTTGCAATATGTCGCGATTCGCTTTCGTTTAGCATCAAATGATTTTATTTGGCGCTGGTTTTGCGACACAGGCGCAGTATTGGCTTTTGGCGGGTGCTGGGGCTAGTTGAATAAATTTCACAGTTAAAACATAAAATATCGGCGTCATGGCTGTCAAGTCAGCCTCGATGCAAGCCGATTGATGCGGTCGCACTTGCGCATTATTCAGAACTAAACGAAAGTAATCATCAGTAATTGTGATTCGACTTGGGGGTGCCGCACATGCACCGTCAAGTCAGCGGAGGAACGGACATGGCACTTCACATTCGGCGCAAGGTCACGCTTGGCGTGGTCATCGGCAGCCGCGCTTTCTTCAACGGCGCGCCCTGCCGCGATGCGCGCGATCAAGTGCTGGCGCAACTGTCGCGATTGGGCATCGCCGCCCTCACCCTGCCGTTCGAGGCGACAGTCAACGGGGCCGTGCAGTCCATTTCCGATGCCATCCTCTACGCCGATTTCTTCAAGACCCACCGCGATGACATCGACGGTCTGGTGATCTGCCTGCCCAACTTTGGCGATGAGATTGCGATTGCCGAACTGGTGAACCGCGCCAAGCTGAACGTGCCGATCCTGCTGCAAGCCAGCAATGATCAGGTCGACAAGGTCTCCGTCAAAGAACGCCGCGATGCGTTTTGCGGCAAGATTTCGGTCACCAACAACTTCTGGCAATACGGCGTGCCGTTCACGGAAACCACCAACCATACCTGCGATGCCGACAGTGCCGAGTTTGGCACCGACCTTGATAAATTCGCCCGCACCTGCCGCACCGTCAAAGGTCTGCGCGGCGCGCGTCTGGGGGCCATAGGGGCGCGCACCGGCGCGTTCCAGACCATGCGCTACAGCGAAAAACTGCTGCAGGCGGGCGGGGTTACGGTCGTGACTGTGGATCTGTCTGAAATGATGGGGGCGGCGGGCGCAATCTCTGACAGCGACCCCGCGCTGCTGGAGAAAATGGCCCGCATCCGCGCCTATGGCACCATTCCGGGCCACATCACCAATGACCAGATCGCCCGGCAGGCCAAATGGACCCTCGCCGTCAACCGCTGGATTGACGACAACGGCTGCGACGCATCCGCCATCCAATGCTGGCGGTCTTTGCAGGATAACTACGGCTGCGCCACTTGCGTCACGATGAGCATGATGGGCGAAGACCTGATGCCATCGGCCTGCGAAGTTGACGTGATGGGCGCGCTGTCGATGTATGCGCTGGCGCTGGCATCCGGGGCACCGCCCGCAATTCTGGATTGGAACAACAACTACGGCAACGCGGTGGATAAATGCGTGGCCACCCATTGCGGCAACTTCCCCAAGTCGTTCATCGGTGACACGCCGGAAATTTCCGAATTGGATGTGCTGGGCGAAACCATTGGCCGCTCGAAGTGTTTCGGTGCGGTCAAGGGCAAGGTGAAACCCGGCCCGATGACCTATTTCCGCCTGTCGTCGGATGACCGGGCTGGTACGCTGAAGTCCTATCTGGGCGAGGGCGCGTTCACTGACGATCCCTTCCCGATGGACGGTGGCATTGCCGTGGCCCACGTGCCGCGCCTGCGTCAGCTGATGCGGTTTGTCACCCAAAACGGCTTTGAACACCACGTCGCCATGGTGCGCGGCCATCATGCCGACGTGCTGAATGAGGCCATCACCCGCTATCTCGGCTGGCCGATCTATGCCCATGACGTTGAACCCGAAACCCAGCTTTCCCCGCCACGTCGGTTCTGAAATTGAAGGATGCCGCAATGCCGAACCCCGTGATCCACCCCCGTGATCCGCTGCCCCTGATCGCCGACAAGGCCCTGTGGATGCGCCGCCGCGCGTTTCGGATGGTGTATGAGGCCCAGCTTGGTCACCCCGGCGGCGATTTTTCGGCGATTGACGCGATGGCGACACTGTATTTCGGGGTGTTGCGGTTTGATCCGGCGGCCCCGAACTGGCCCGATCGTGACCGTTTCATCATGTCCAAGGGCCATGCCACCGGGGCGCTGTATACGGTGTTGCAGGCGGCGGGGTATTTTCCCGAAAGCTGGCTTTCCACCTATATGCAGCCCAGATCCATGCTGAACGGCCACCCCAATCGCACCTATGTGCCGGGGGTGGAAACCAACACCGGGCCTTTGGGCCATGGTCTGCCTGTGGCGGTTGGCATCGCGATTGCGGGGCAGATCGCGGGGTCTGCGTATCGCAGCTATGTCATCACCGGCGACGGCGAATTGCAGGAAGGGTCGAACTGGGAATCTGCCGCCTTGGCAGGCCACCGCACCCTTGCCAACCTGACCCTGATCGTGGACCGTAACCGCCTGCAACAGGGGGCTGGCACCGAGGATACCATCACGATGGACCCGCTGGATGACCGCTTTCGTGCCTTCGGCTGGCAGGTAGAGATTATCGACGGCCACGACCACGCCGCCCTGTTGCGGGTGCTGGCGGCCCCGGTGGGCAGCCGCAGCAAACCACTGTGCGTGATTGCCAATACCGTGAAAGGCAAGGGCGTGTCCTTCATGGAAAACAAGGCAGCCTGGCACCATGGCGTGCCCAATGCAGAACAGTTTGCGCTTGCCATGAAGGAATTGGTCTGATGTCCCACGCAGCCCCGCAACCCGCTGGCTTGTTCGATTGTCGTGAGGCTTGGGTCAAAACTCTGGTGGCTTTGGCCGAGGCTGACCCCCGCATCGTGACCGTGGTGAACGATTCTGTTGGGTCATCCAAACTCGGCAGTTTCCAGACCAAATTCCCCGACCGTCTGATCAATGTGGGCATAGCCGAACAGACGATGGTGGGCGTTGGGGCGGGCCTTGCGAATGGCGGGTTTATCCCCTTCGTTTCCGCCGCGTCGTGTTTCCTGACCGGGCGCGCATTGGAACAGATCAAGGCCGATGTCGCCTATTCCAATGTGAACGTAAAGCTGATCGGCCAGTCGTCGGGCGTGGCCTACGGCGAGCTTGGGCCGACCCATCACTCCATCGAGGATTTCGCCTGGCTGCGGGTGTTGCGCAATCTGACGCTGATCGTGCCCGCCGACCCGTGGGAAACGGCGGAAGCCGTGAAATGGGCGGCAGCGCATGATGGCCCGGTCTTCATCCGCATCAGCCGGATGCCGGTACCGGATCTTGCCGTGCCAAACCGGGTGTTCCGCATGGGGCAGGCCGAGGTGATCCGCGAGGGCACCGATGTGACCATCATCGCCTGCGGCACCACGGTCAGCTTTGCCGCCGTTGCGGCGGGTGCGCTGGCCGCTGAAGGCATTGACGCCCGCGTGCTGAACATGGCGACAATCAACCCGCTGGACGAACCCGCCGTTCTGGCGGCGGCGGAAACGGGTGCGATTGTGACGGTTGAGGAGGCATCGGTGCGCGGCGGCCTTGGCGGCGCTGTGGCCGAATTTACCGCCACCCACCAGCCAGTACCAATTGAAATGGTGGGCTTCCCCGGTTTCGTGCCCACCGGATCGGTGGAATGGCTGTTCGACCATTTTGGCCTGACCCCCACGGGCATCGCCGCCGCCGCCCGCAGGGCGGTGGCACGGAAACGCTGACCATGCAGATCCTGTCGATTGATCAGGGCACGACCAACACCAAGGCGGTGCTGGTCGAGGCCTCTGGCCGGATCGTGGCGCAAGCCTCCTCCTCTTTGGTGTCGGAATACCCGCACCCGGGATGGGCCGAGCAATCGGCCTTGGCGATCTGGGCCTCGGTTCAAACCGTGATTGCGGAAATCGTGGCGCAGTCCGGCCCCATCGACGGCATCACTATCGCCAATCAGCGCGAAACGCTGGTGGTGTGGGATGCGACCACCAGCCAACCCGTCGCTCCCGCAATCCTGTGGCAATGCCGCCGCACTGCCGATTCTTGTGCCGCGCTCCTCGCCGCAGGCCACGGCCCCACGGTGACCGCCGCCACTGGCCTTGCGATCAACCCGCTGTTTCCGGCCAGCAAGCTCGCGTGGGTGTTGCAAAACATTCCCCCGGCACAGGCCCTGGCCGCAAAAGGGACTCTGCGCGCAGGCACCGTGGATGCGTGGCTGTTGTGGAATCTGACCGCCGGGGCCAGCTTTGCCACCGATCATTCCAACGCCTCGCGCACCATGCTGTTCAACACGGGCGCGCTGGCATGGGACGCAACGCTTGCGACCATCTTCGGCGTCCCCCTAAACGTCCTGCCAACCCCTCGCCCCTCTGACAGCCGCTTTGGGACCACCGCCAACACCACCGCTCTGCCCCCAGGAATCCCCATCCTTGCCATGATGGGCGACAGCCATGCCGCCCTTTATGGCCACGGCATTCGCCACCCGGGAACGGTGAAAGCCACCTTCGGCACCGGGTCGTCCTTGATGGCGCTGACGCCCAAACGCATCGGCTCGACCCACGGCCTGTCGGGCACCATCGCCTGGACCACCCACGAAGGCACAGCCTATGCCATCGAGGGCAACATCACCGTCTCTGCCCAAGCCGCCGCCTTTGCCGCCGAACTGCTGGGGCTGCCAGATGCCGCCGCCTTGTCAGACCTCGCCCAAACCGTGCCCACCTCTAACGGCGTGACCTTCGTGCCCGCCCTTGCGGGCCTTGGTGCGCCGCATTGGAAAGACCATGCCACGGGCACCATCGACGGCCTAACCCTTGGCACCAGACCCGCCCATCTGGCCCGCGCCACGTTTGAGGCAATCACCCTGCAAATCGCCGATGTATTCACGGCGATAGAGCACGATATCGGCACCACCTTGGCCGATCTGCGCGCCGATGGCGGCGCGTCGGCCAACCCGTTCCTGATGCAGTTGCAGGCCGATGTCCTGAACCGCCCGGTCATCCGCAACGATCTGGCCGAGGTTGGGGCCTTGGGCGCTGCCGCCATGGGCTTCGCCGCCCTTGGCGTTGACCCAACTGCTGTTCTGTCCAGCGCGGCCCACGCCCGCGTCTTTGCCCCGGCCGCCGATCCGGTCTGGCGCGACAAAACTTGCGCGCAATGGCAGGCTGCAATCCGCCGCGCATTGGCCTGCTGACCCACGCAATTTGCCCCTGCCGGATTCCGTGTTAGCCTGCGGTTGCAATCTGCGCAGGAGGGCGTCTTATGACAGCAGCGGTGACAGTTCTTGTGGGCACCACCAAAGGCGCATTCGTTCTGACGGACGGGCCGGATTGGCAGGTCAGCGGGCCGTTTTGTGATGGCTGGAACATCAACCATGTGGTCGGCTGCGCGCAGACTGGCACCCTTTGGGCGGCAGGGGGCGGCGAATGGATGGGGGCCGGGGTCTGGCGGTCGGATGATGGCGGCAAGACTTGGGCGGTGTCTCTGCTGGCGAACGGCAAGTTTGACGACTGGCTGCGCAATGACCCTTCGGTTGCCGAATACACCGGGCGCACCGCAGCACCACCCGCGCCCTATACGGGGCAGGTCGAGGCGATCTGGTCCCTTGGCCAGGCCGGGGGCGCGCTGTTTGCCGGGGTGAAACCTGCCGCCCTTTACGTCAGCCACGACCGGGGCGATACTTGGGGACGGGTTGATGCGCTGAGCAACCATCCCTCTGCCCCAGACTGGGAACCGGGCGGCGCAGGGTTGGTGCTGCACAGCATTGTCGCCGATCCAGGCGATCCCGCCAAACTGTGGGTCGGGATATCTTCGGCAGGGGTCCTTGCGACCGAGGATGGCGGCCATAGCTGGCACCGCCGCAACCGCCTGTCAAACGCGGATCATGCCGGCCACATCCACCCCGGGCAGGACGTCAGCCATGAAACCGGGCATTGCGTGCATAACATCGTCCGCGCACCGGGGAATGGCGATGTGATGTACCAACAAAACCACCACGGCGTGTTTCGCAGCAATGACGGAGGGCGCAGTTGGCTGGACATCACCGAAGGTTTGCCGTCAACCTTTGGCTTTCCCATCGCCGTGCATCCGCGCGATCCGCAAACCCTGTGGGTGCTGCCGCTGAACGGCGATATGCTGGGCCGCTTTCCGCCGGGGGCCTCGGCCGCGGTCTGGCGGTCGCGCGATGGTGGGGTCAGCTGGCAGGCGCTGCGCGATGGCCTGCCTGCCAAGGATTGTTATTTCACCGTGCTGCGCCAGGCCATGGCGGTCGATAGCGCCACCCCGACCGGCGTTTATTTCGGCACCAACAGCGGGTCCGTTTTTGCCACCAGTGATGAAGGCGACCACTGGCACGAAATTGCCCGCCACCTGCCCACCATCCTCAGCGTCGAAGTATTAATGCGCTGACGCCGGCCCCTCTCGGGGCGCGGGCCTTTTCAGGAACAGCGTGGCTCAGGCTGCCCCCAAGGGTCGGCGCAATGGTCGGCGCCAACGTGGCGGCCAGCCCGATCGTCGGTGATACGATGGCCTGCCTGGATTTCTGAAAAATGGTAAACGCCGCGGCAAACACCGACAGGATTATCCCTCCGCCCGGAAACCCCTGCAGTGCCCACCACAGGATCATCTCATATATGCTGCTGGACGTCGCACACATAAAGGATGCGATGGTTAATCCTGCCGCTGACAACGTGAACAGCAACCGCGTCGACAGCACCCGCCCCAAAAAGCCCGACGGCGGAAGCATGATCACTTCCGCAATCAGATAGGCCGTATGCGCCCACGATATCTCATCCGCACTGGCCCCCAACCCCGCCTGAATCCAGAAAGGCGAAGATGCGGCGGACCGATATTTTCTGTGGCATCGGCTGTTCAGCAGCCCCTGTCACAGCCATGGGGTTACTTCGCTGGGCCAGAGGTACGGCTATCGACCTTGACTACGGCGCTTAAACCTGCGCGCAAAGCCCCTGTGGCTCGGAGAAAAGACAGTGACTGGCAAACATGCAATTCTGAACGCACTCCCTAATCAAACTGTGGTGATGCATGACTGTGTTACTGGCGTTGTCGTCATAAACTTTGAGCTTTTGTTGTTTGGCGCTGGATACGAGGCTGGCGGCTGGAATGATGACGAAGGAGGACTTCTTGTAGACGGAGGTGCCGAGGGTTTGCTTCGATATCCGAAAGAGGTCTTGCTTCGAAATTCCAGCTTTTATGAGAGCCATGAGTGAGCTGTGCTTGAGTCACAACAGGGAGTCGTAGGGTGGGTGCCAACTCACCATTGAGCCGAACCCACACCCAACCTCTCCCACCCCTCCAAACCCTAACAACCCCTTAACGCCCACTCCCAATCCATTGATTTCCCTCACCCCGCCACCGTCCCACCGCAGGACACTCCTATCCCTTCCGCGTGACCAGCCGCGTATCCAGATAGCTCTCAATCGCCTCGGACCCGCCTTCGGTGCCGTGACCGGAATCCTTCATACCACCGAAGGGGATTTCCGGCAGCGCAAGGCCCAGATGGTTGATCGACAGCATCCCTGATTCGACCTCATTGCCCAGTCGGGTGGCGATTTCGCCACTGCGGGTGAAGGCATAGGCGGCCAGCGCAAAGGGCAGGCGGTTGGCCTCGGCAATCGCGTCGTCCAGATGGGCAAAACGGTTGATCACTGCGACCGGGCCAAAAGGCTCCTCATTCATGATGCGGGCCTCGACCGGTACATCGACCAGAACGGTGGGTTCAAAGAACCAGCCTTCATTGCCGATCCTGCGCCCCCCGGTTGCCAGCCGTGCGCCCCGATCCACCGCGTCGGCCACCAGGGCCTCCAGCACCGGAATCCGGCGTTCGTTGGCCAGCGGCCCCATATCGGTGTCGGGCGACAGGCCGTTGCCCACGCGGGTGGCCTTTGCCACGGCGGTAAAGCCGTCAATGAACGCATCGGCCACGGCGTTTTGCACCAGAAACCGGGTCGGCGACACGCAGACCTGCCCCGCGTTGCGAAACTTGTGGGGTGCGATCAGACCCACCGCCAGATCAAGATCGGCGTCGTCCGTCACGATCACCGGGGCGTGGCCGCCCAGTTCCATCGTGGCGCGTTTCATATGCTGACCCGCCAGTGCCGCCAGATGTTTGCCAATAGGGGTGGACCCGGTAAAGCTGATCTTGCGGATGATCGGATGGGCGATCAGATAGGACGAGATGTCGGCCGGCACCCCGAACACCAGGTTGACCACGCCCGCAGGGATGCCCGCCTCGTGGAACGCGTTGATCAGGGCGGCGGGCGAGGCCGGGGTTTCCTCAGGTGCCTTCACAATGATCGAACAGCCCGCCGCAAGCGCCGCACACAGCTTGCGCACCACTTGGTTGATCGGGAAATTCCACGGGGTAAAGGCGGCCACCGGGCCTACGGGCAGTTTCAGCGTCATCTGCAACACGCCGGGGGTGCGCGACGGGATGGTCTGGCCATAAGTTCGCTGGGCCTCACCGGCGAACCAGTCGATGATATCGGCCCCGGCAAGGGTTTCCATCCGCGATTGGGCAAGGGGTTTGCCCTGTTCGCGGGTCATCATCTCGGCGACCTCGTCCACGCGGGCGCGCAGCAGGTCTGCCGCGCGGCGCATCAGCTTGGACCGATCAAACGCCGAGGTATTGCGCCAGACCGCAAACCCCTGTTCTGCCGCAGCCAAGGCCGCGTCCAGATCAACCCGTTCGGCCCAGGCCACGGTGCCAATGGGCTTGGCGGTCGCGGGGTCCAGCACAGGAATGGTTTTGCCCGCTGCGGCAGGCTGCCATGTGCCGTTGATGTAAAGCCGGGTGTCGGGATAGGTCATGTCATCTGTCCTGTTTTGTCGCCGCGCGTGGCCTGAAACATTGGCCCACCGCGCTGTCTGGGAAAGCCGTAGCCGTGGACCAGCACCAGATCAATATCCGCCGGAGTGCGGGCAATGCCTTCGGCGAGAATGGCCCCTCCCTCTTCTGCCATCGCGGTCAGAAGGGCATTGGTGATGGCCTCCGGGGCCATGGTGATCGGTGCGGGAAGCAGTGGGGCCAGCAAGGCGGCTGTCGTGGCCGACGGCTTTGGCGTGCGGTCGCCGGGACCATAATCATACCAACCACTCTGCGTCTTCTGACCTTTGCGCCCAGCCTCCACCAGAATATCCCCCGGCGTTTGCGCGATATCTTGCCCTGCGGCCCGCGCGGCCCGACGGTGCATGTAAGAGATATCCAGCCCCGCCAGATCCTGCATCTCAAACGGTCCCATGGCATAACCATAGCCGCGCATGGCAGCATCGATATCGGCAAAGGGCACGCCTTGGTGCAGCAAAGCTTCTGCCGCAGCCCGGGTGCGGCGCAAGATGCGGTTGCCGATAAATCCGTCACAAATGCCCGACTGCACGGGGATTTTGCGCAGTTTGCCCGCCAGCGTGAACGCAGCGGCCAAGACGTCTGGGGCAGTGTCGGGCAGGGGGATCACCTCCAGCAATTTCATCAGATGTGCGGGGCTGAAGAAATGCAGACCAAGAAAGCGGTCGGGGTGGGGCAGACCTTCGACGATCCGCATGGGGTCAATGTAGGATGTGTTGGTGGCCAGAATGGTGTGCGGCGCGCAGACCGCCGCCAGTTCGGCAAAGACGGCGCGTTTGATGGGCAAATCCTCAAACACCGCCTCGATCACCAGATCACACTCCGCCAGAGCGGTATACCCGACCGCGCCTCGCACGCCTTTCAGGCGAGCCTCGGCGTCTGACGCGGACATGGCCCCTTTGCGCTGCGCTGCGTCGAAAATGGCACTCAGCGCGGTGATCGCACGGGACAGCGCGGCGTCGTTCTGTTCCACTAGCACCACGGGAAAGCCCGCATTGCGCAGGGCGGCGGCAATGCCGACGCCCATGGTGCCGCCGCCGATGACGCCGACATGGGTTACAGGCCGGGGCAGGGTATCGCGCAGGGCGGGGGGCCGGGGGGCGGCGCGTTCGGCGAAAAACAGATGGCGCAGGGCGGCGGCTTCGTCCGAGGCGCGCAGCTTAAGAAACACCTCGCGTTCGTTGCGCAGACCTTCGGTCAGGCCATTCTCAACGCCATGGCGCATCGCGGCAAGCGCCAGCTGCGGGGCGGTCACCCCTTAGGCGCTGCGGCGCAAACGAGCCTCGGCCTCGGTCCAGACCTCGGGCGCAGGCGGCTCAAAACTGCGCACGGGCACGGGGGTCAGCGCAAACGCGACTGCCTCGGTCACCAGATCACCCGTGGCGATATGGTCCACAAGTCCATGGGCCAAGGCCGTTTCCGTATTCAGCGAAGCCATCTCGGCCACGACCGGAATGGCGGCCTCAACCCCGATCAGCCGTGGCAAGCGTTGCGTCCCGCCCGCCCCCGGAATGATCCCCAGACTGACCTCGGGCAGCGCGAACCGGGTGCCGGGGGCCGCCACGCGCAGATGGCAGGCCAGTGCCAGTTCCAGCCCGCCGCCCAATGTCACGCCGTGAATGGCGGCCGTCCATGGCACCTGCGATGCCTCGATCAGCGCGATCACCTGCGGCAGGGTCGGGTCTTCCACCGGGCGGTCAAATTCCGTCAGGTCGGCCCCGCCGACAAACATCTTTCCCGCCCCGGTCAGCACCACGGCATCGGCATCAAGCCCCGGGATCAGATCCCACAGCGCCTGCCGTACGCCTGCGTTGACCGCGTTGACGGGCGGATTGGTGATGGTGACCACGGCCACACGACCCACATAATTCACATCGACAACCATTCAAACCTCCAGATCAAGACAGGCGACAGCGCCCGATTGCACCAAGGCCGCAATCCGGGCCTCGTCCAGCCCCAAAACACCCGCCAGCACCGCCCGCGTATCTTCGCCCAACAACGGTGGCGCCTTGGCCAGACGCCCCACCTGCGCCTCCAGCCCATGAGCAGCGCGGATCAGCGACACAGGCCCAAGGGTGGGGTGATCCAACACCTCAACCACGCCGCGTTCGGTGACGCTTGGGCTTTGCAACGCCTCGGCCACGGTTTTTACCCGGCCAGCGGGCACACCTGCGCGGGTGCAGGCGTCAATCCAGTAATCGCAACTTTCCAACAAGATCGCCGCCGACAGCGCGGGCAGCAGATCATCCCTGTGCAGCGCCCGCTGATGCGCGTTAACAAATCGGGGATCACGCGCCAAGGCGGGCAGGCCCACCACCTGCACGCACAGATCGACAAACATCCGGTCATTGCCAACCGCCAGAGCAAAAATCCCGTCCGACGCATCGAACACCTGATA
>JANNNF010000300.1:0-4029 GCA_031398405.1 Rhodobacterales bacterium
GGCGGCTGGACCGCTCATTAGGAGAGAACCGATGGCTAAATCCTCCACCACAAACGCCGGCGCACAGAAAACCGGGCCTTTGGCGGCGCTGGGGCAAGTCACCCTGGTGTTTCAGGGCGGCGGCGCGCTTGGGGCCTATCAGGCAGGCGTCTATGAGGCGCTTCACGAGGCTGGGATCGAACCTGACTGGATCATCGGCACATCGATCGGGGCGATCAACGCGGGCATCATTGCAGGTAACAAACCAGAAGACCGTCTGGCCAAACTCAAGGAGTTCTGGACGCGGGTCCGCTATCCGGCCTCGGTGATGTCGTTTTCGTCTCTGCCATTTCTTGGCAGCACCTTTGCCGCGATGAATGCCATCACCTCGGGGTTGCCCGGATTCTTCACACCAAACCCGATGGCCTTCCTTGGCGCGAAAATGCCCCTCGGGCCGGATGAGGCGGGCTACTACAGCACCGCGCCGCTGGAAAAGAACCTGACGGAACTTGTCGATCCCGATCTGCTGGTCGCCAATGCGCCGCGCCTGACTGTTGGCTGCGCCAATGTCTCGTCCGGCGAGATGCGCTATTTCGATAGCAAGACGGACACGCTGACCGTTCGCCACATCATGGCCTCTGGTGCGCTGCCCCCGGCTTTCCCGGCGGTTCGGATTGATGGCGAATTGTATTGGGACGGCGGCATCCTGTCGAACACGCCGGTCGAGGCGGTATTCGAAGACAACCCGCGTCGGTCCGGTATCGTGATTGCCGTCCATCTGTGGCGGAGGCAGGGAGACGAGCCGCGCAGCATCTGGGATGTGGCAAACCGAGAAAAGGACCTACAATACGCCAGCCGTGCGGTCAATCAGATCAAACTGCAACGCCAGATTCACCGAATGCGCCATGTCATCTCTGCTTTGGCCGACAAGCTGCCCGCCGATGTCTCGAACACGCCCGAAGTGAAGGAGCTTACCGCCTACGGGTGCCGGACCCGGATGCACGTGGTGCGGCTGCTGGCACCCCGGCTGAAGAACGAAGACCACACCAAGGATGTCGACTTTTCGCCCAAGGGCATCGAGGCGCGCTGGCAGGCAGGCTTGTCGGATATGCGCGAGACGCTGGCCGCCAAACCTTGGGACGGGGAGCATGACCTTGACGAGGGTTTCGTGCTGCACGACACCTCTCATCACGCAATGGCTCTGGTGACGGAGGAATGATGTTCAAGCGCATTATCCTGGCGCTCGGGATCGCCCTCGCCAGTCCCGCACTGGCCGACTCGCAGCAGGACATCCGCGATCTCTATGCTGCCTTCGTCACAGCGCAAAACCGGCATGACATCGACGCCGTCCGCCCGCGGTTGTCGGACAGGCCGGATTTTCTGTGGATATCGGACGGCCGCGCCGTTTGGGGTCGCGAGGCGATGCTGACGCGGATGGCGGAGTTCCAGCAAAGCGAGGTGTGGCGGGTAGAGCCGGACTATGCCGCCTCACAGGTTATCCAGCTGGACGAGGACACGGCGGTGTTTCATTTGCCGCTGCTGCTGGTGCTTGGCCCCAAGGCCGATCCGGCACGGCTGAAGTGGCTGGTCGAAGTGATCTGCCAGAAAGAGGTTGCCGGGTGGCGGATCGCCGGATTGTATACGGCTGAGGATAAACGCTGATCCACCGCCCTGACGGCCCAAGGTTCAGCGAGTCATGTGCGACAGGTCCCGGTGGCTTTGTCGCACATTTCATTTCCAGGCCCGTGCGGGCACCGCGATGGCGAATGCAGCAGTATGTGCCTATATGCCGCCGGATGCGCGGGGCAGAGCCGATTGAACGGCTTGACCGGAATCGCTGCTCCAATACAATCACATTATTATTGGGTGATATCGGCATTACCAGGCCAGTCGACCGGATCAAAAGGGATAAACAAAAGCGTCATCGACCCGGCGACGAGGCTGATAAGGGCCGGTGTCGATCTGCTCAGACTGGTGTATTCGGAAAGTCGGGAAAAGACGTCGTAGGAGGGCTTCGCTTGCCTACTTGCGCTCTGATGGATGTTGAAGGGATACCGGATGGAAATTAGGCAGATACGCTACTTTCTGGCAGCCGCCCGCGAGTTGAACTTCACCCGCGCCGCTGCGAAATGCAACGTTTCGCAACCCTCGCTGACCCGTGCCATTGGCTTGCTGGAAGCCGAGTTCGGCGGCGACCTGTTTCGCCGCGAACGCAATCTGACCCACCTGACCGATCTGGGCCAGCGGATGGTGCCACTGATGACCCAGTGTATCGAGAACGCCGACCACGCCAGCCGGTTGGCCAAGGCGGTTCGGTCCAGCAATATCGTCAGCCTAAAGTTGGCGGTGCGCGACGGCATTCCGCTGGATCCGTTCGTGCCGCATCTGTTGGAACTGGCCAAGGCATTTCCACAGTTCGATTTCAAGATCCGACGCGGCGATCCCGCGGATCTGGAAGGCCGCCTGAAAGAGGGCGAAGTCGACATCCTGCTGGGACCCCAGCCACAGGATGTTTGGGACCGCTTTGAACACTGGCCGTTGTACCAATGTGAGTATTCGCTGGTGTTCCGCGCGGACCACCCGATGTCCCGAAAGACCGTCATCAGCGTCGAAGACCTGAACGGCCTCAACCTGCTGCACAGGCCCGATTGTGGGGTTTCGACCCATTTGCGCAGGCATCTGGAACAGGCGGGCGTGATGTTGCAACCCGCGCTGGAGTTCGCGCGGGATGACGATCTGATCTCGTATCTGGCGTCCAGCCAATCGATTGCCTTTCTGCCGACCGTGTCATCCCTGCGCGGATCGCTGGTGCGGCGCAGCCTGCAAGGACCCGACTGCGGGTTCAGGATGCACGCCACGACGGTGTGCGGCCGCCAGCGTGGGCCCGCACTTGGCTTGTTCCTAAATCAGCTGCGTGCGGCGGATTGGCAGGCCGAGGCGGCCTGAACGATCGCATCGCAGTCCATCCGGGTGCGCGGGTCGGGGTCCAGATGACGGGCGACGATGACCCCGTCGCCGTTCAGCACGAAGGTCGCGGTGATCGGCATCAGCCAGCCGTTACCGTCATTTTCAGCGTTAAGGTCCACCTGCAACAGCGCCAACTCGTTTTGCAGCGCGTCGTCGATGACATAGGTCAGGCCAAGTACGGTCGAAATGCCCAGCCCCATGTCGCACAGGATCGGAAACTCCGCGCCCGAATCGCGAGCCAGCTTGGCGGCGTTGGTGGCGTTCTGCGGGGATATCGCGACGATCTGGCTTCCCATCGCCACGATCCTGGGGCTAATTTCGGCCAGGGCCGCCATGTTCAGATGGCAGAAATCGCACCAATAACCGCGGTGAAACGCCAGAACGACCGGCCCCTTTTCCAGCTCATTGGCCAGCCGCCACAAGTGACCCTGAGAATCTGGCAATATGAAATCCGGGAACACTTCACCGATTTCGGGAACGCCACCAACCGCCCCGCTGGCAAGCAGCCGCGCAACAAGCCGGTCCATGGCGTGGGAATACTCGACAAGTCGCTCGCGAAAATCGGCGGCAATTGTCCCCAAACGTTCCGCCAGCGGACCTTGCATGGCGCGGGCCGTTTGTGCTGCTTCGTTCGGTTCATATTCCAATGCCGACACCCTTGTTTGGCCCCAACATATCATTTGTGTGTCTGATCATCATCCCCAAACACCATAGCGGGAGCCTATGGAATCCAGAGGGGCAGGACGGCTGCCGCGCGACGCAGGTTGGGGTGATATTCCCCATGCCGACTCATTTCAGGCACATGTTGAAAAAGGAACATGCTATGAAAACAAAATTCGCCATGCACCTGCTTGCGGCCCTGAGCCTGGGCTTGATGTCGACCATGGCTTTTGCAGAAGGCTGCCCGACGGAACACAGGCTAACCACGCCGCGCGACCTGGAAGCCATGCCGTCGAAAGCCCTGACGCGTGAGGTCATCGCCAACATCCGCCTTGAAGGCTGGCGTGACATGGGCGGATTTGTTCTGCGGATGCGGCGGCTGGAAATGGCTCCGGGCGGCTTCGTGCCGACCCACAGCCACGA
>JANNNF010000338.1:0-3335 GCA_031398405.1 Rhodobacterales bacterium
CCCGCGTCACGGCATGGGACATCTGAAAATCCCAGCCTTGATCTTTCTGCCGACCTGCCGTAACACCCCCTGAGGCACAGGAGTTTAGCTCAGTTGGTAGAGCATCGGTCTCCAAAACCGAGGGTCGTGGGTTCGAGTCCCCCAACTCCTGCCAAGCCTGCCAGACGCCATCTTGCTTGAACTTACGCCGGGCAGCGCGTATCTGATCCGCAATCAATCGCAGGATACCTGACCCATGGCCAAGACCAACCCTCTCCAGTTCTTCCAGCAAGTGCGCGGCGAAGTGGCCAAAGTCGTATGGCCCGCGCGGCGTGAGGTCGTGCTGACCACAATCATGGTGTTCATCATGGCCGCCCTGACCGCCACCTTCTTTTCGTTGGTCGATCTGGGGATCCGGTCGGGTCTGACGGCCGTCCTGAACGCCTTCGGCTAAATCCAACTCCGCAATATTGCTTGAATTCAGGCGGGGCAGCGGTTATGCCGCCTCAAGTTCAACGGACAGATGCGCGCGGCGATTCGGGCCGCGCGCTGTTTTTTGTTCCGGGTGTGGGGTCAAGACGCCACGATTACAAAGGTTTCGGTGGCCGCGGCCGCCGGTTGGAAGGAAGACGTAGACGATGGCGAAGCGGTGGTATTCGGTAAGCGTTCTCTCAAACTTTGAGAAGAAAATTGCCGAGCAGATCAAAACAGCCGTGGCCGATGCAGGGCTTGAGGAAGAGATCGGTGAAGTTCTGGTCCCAACCGAAGAAGTCATCGAAGTGCGTCGCGGCAAGAAAGTAACCTCGGAGCGCCGGTTCATGCCTGGCTACGTGCTGGTGCATATGGAAATGTCGAACCGGGGCTATCATCTGATTTCCTCTATCAACCGCGTTACCGGGTTTCTGGGGCCGCAAGGCAAACCGATGCCGATGCGCGATGCAGAGGTGAACCAGATTCTGAACCGGGTCGAAGAGGGGCTTGAAGCCCCGCGCAACCTGATCCGGTTTGAGATAGGCGAGACGGTCAAGGTGACTGACGGGCCGTTTGAAGGCTTTTCTGGCATGGTCGAAGACGTGGACGAGGGCCATAGCCGCCTGAAAGTTACGGTCTCGATCTTTGGCAGGGCCACCCCGGTGGAATTGGAATTCACTCAGGTTTCCAAAGAAATCTGAGGAACCGCGTGGGAGGCAAGCGTGCCGGATGCGTTCCGGGACGACGAGCCGAACCACTAAACTTCATCCCGGCGCAGGCTGGGACCCAGAAGCGAAAAAGGAGAAGGCCAGATGGCCAAGAAGATTATCGGCAGCTTGAAGCTGCAAGTGAAAGCGGGCCAGGCAAACCCCTCCCCGCCGGTCGGCCCTGCGCTGGGTCAGCGCGGCCTGAACATCATGGCCTTCGTGAAGGAATTCAACGCGAAGACCGCTGACATGGAACTGGGCACACCCACTCCCGTGATCATCACCTACTATCAGGACAAGTCGTTTAGCCTTGAATTCAAGACGGCTCCGGCCTCGTTCATGCTGAAAAAGGCTGCTGGCCTGCCGCCCGTTGGCAAACGCAACCGCGCCAAAGGGTCGGTCAAGCCGGGCCACACCGTTGTGGGTTCGGTCTCGGTCGCCCAAGTGCGCGCCATTGCCGAAGCCAAGATGAAAGACCTGAGCGCGAACTCCGTCGAGGCTGCCATGCAGATCATCCTCGGGTCGGCCAAGTCCTGCGGCATCGAAGTGAAGGGCTGATCATCATGGCAAAACTTGGAAAACGCACGACCACTGCCCGCACCGCTTTTGAAGGCAAAGACCTGATCTCGCTGGAAGACGCTTTGGCGTTGATCAAGACTGCGGCCTCGGCAAAGTTTGACGAGACTGTGGAAATCGCGATGAACCTTGGTGTTGATCCGCGCCACGCTGACCAGATGGTCCGCGGCGTTGTCACCCTGCCAAACGGCACTGGTAAAACCGTGCGCGTGGCAGTGTTTGCCCGTGGTGCCAAGGCTGATGAAGCCAAGGCTGCCGGTGCGGACATCGTGGGCGCAGAAGACTTGATGGAGCAGATCCAGAAAGGCGTGATTGACTTTGATCGTTGCATCGCCACGCCGGACATGATGCCGCTGGTGGGCCGTCTTGGCAAAATCCTGGGGCCGCGCAACCTGATGCCGAATCCGAAAGTCGGAACCGTGACGATGGACGTGGCCGGTGCTGTTGGAAATGCCAAAGGCGGCGAAGTGCAGTTCAAGGTCGAAAAGGCCGGCGTGATCCATGCCGGCGTGGGCAAGGTGTCGTTCGATGCTGCGGCCTTGGCCGAAAACATCCGTGCGTTTGTGGATGCCGTAACCCGTGCCCGTCCCGCTGGCGCAAAAGGCGCGTACCTGAAAAAGGTGTCGCTGTCCTCGACCATGGGCCCGGGCGTTGCGGTTGAACTGGCTTCGGCAGCGACAGCACGTTGATCAATGAGGGATGGGCAAATTGCCCATCCTACGAATTTCCTTTGGTGACAAGGGAATAGCCGCGCCAAAAAGGCACGGTTCTGTCCGAGACGGTGGGTCGCGCGCAAACGCGGTAATTCCTGCCTGAGATGGGGAACGGGACAAAATCACTGTGAGGTGATCTTGGTTTCGGGAACCTGTTTTGGACCCGAACGCTGACAGGGGAACCTGCCAGCAAACATGAGCCGGGGGGAAACCCCCACACTTGGAGTGAAACTGTGGATAGAGCCCAAAAAGAGAAAGTGGTCGATGAACTCGGCCAGATCTTCGCAAGCTCTGGCGTCGTGGTGGTTGCACACTACGCGGGAATGACGGTTAAGCAGATGCAGGACCTGCGCGCAAAAATGCGCGACGTAGGCGGGTCCGTACGCGTTGCCAAGAACAAGCTCGCCAAGATCGCCCTCGATGGGAAACCCGGCATTAAGATGGGTGACCTGCTGACGGGCATGACCGTAATGGCCTATTCCGAAGACCCCGTCGCTGCGGCGAAGGTTGCAGAAGCCTATGCCAAGGGGAACGACAAGTTCGTGATCCTTGGCGGGGCAATGGGTGATACGGTTCTGGACTCGGATGGTGTCAAAGCCGTGGCCGCTATGCCGTCGCGTGAAGAGCTTATCGCTCAGATCGTTTCGTGCATCGGTGCGCCCGGATCTGCCATCGCCGGTGCCATTGGCGCGCCTGCAAGCAACATCGCAAGCATCCTGTCGACCATCGAGGAAAAGGCTGCGGCCTGATCTTTGTCCCGCGTGGTTGATTCCACGTCTCTGGAACCCATCTTATATAAACGGAATGTGAAAAATGGCTGATCTGAACAAACTCGCAGAAGAGATCGTTGGTCTGACCCTCCTGCAAGCGCAGGAACTGAAAACCATCC
>JANNNF010000388.1:0-3281 GCA_031398405.1 Rhodobacterales bacterium
TCAAGCCTTTCAGATACGCCGAGTGATCCCTGCCTTATCGCCTGTTGCCTGGTTTCCGACAACCCGCCAGCAGGATATGGGTCTGATCTGAATCGGTGACTGTAAAAACCAAATCCATCAAAAGCCCCGAAGGCTTGTCTAAAATTTGCATCCTCTGTGTACAAATAACTCTCGGAGGACCGGGGGTGTGCAACCCCCGGCGGCCAGCCAAGCCTTAAACGTCAGCAATCACATCCTGCCTCTGCTGCCCCAGACCTTGGATTCCCAGTTCCACCACCTCGCCCGCCACCAAATAGCGCGGCGGCTTCATCCCCATGCCCACGCCGGGCGGGGTGCCGGTAGAAATCACATCGCCAGGATGCAGCGTCATGAACTGCGACAGGTAACTGACCAAATGTGCCACACCGTAAACCATCGTGCGAGTGGTCCCGTTCTGCATGGTTTTGCCACCAACCGTCAGCCACATCGACAGGTTTTGCGGGTCTGCCACCTCATCGCGCGTCACCAGCCATGGCCCAAGCTGGCCAAAGTTGTCGCAGGATTTGCCTTTGGTCCACTGGCCTGCCCGTTCGGTTTGAAACGCCCGCTCCGACACGTCATTGGCCACCGCATACCCCGCCACATGGGCCAGCGCATCGGCCTCGGTCACGTACTTGGCCTTGGTGCCAATGATCACCGCCAATTCCACCTCCCAGTCGGTTTTCACCGACCCGCGCGGGATCACGATGGGGTCGTTTGGCCCAACCATGGCCGATGTCGCCTTCATGAAGACCACAGGTTCTGGCGGCACTGCCATGCCCGACTCAGCCGCATGATCGGCATAGTTCAACCCGATGCAGATAAATTTCCCGGTGCCGGCCACGCACGGCCCCAGCCGCACGTCTGCTGCCACCACGGGCAATGCACCCAGATCAACGGCGCGCAAGGCGGCAATTCCTGCGTCGGACAGCACTGCACCCCCAATATCAGGCACAATCCCGGTCAGGTCGCGAATGGTGCCGTCGGAATGCAGTACACCGGGGCGTTCGGCCCCGGCAGGGCCATGGCGAAGTAGTTTCATAATCTGTCCTTTCAGGTATTCGACCAACCACCGTCGATCACATGCGCGACCCCGGTGGTGAAAGCGGATTCGTCCGAGGCAAGGAAGACGACCAGCCCCGCAATATCGGTCGCTTGCGCAAGTTTGCCCGTGGGCTGGCGGGCCAGAAACGAAGCCCGTGCCGCGTCGTAATCGCCCGACTGTTGCATCCGGTCATTCAACGAAGGCGTGTCCACTGTGCCGGGGCAAACCGCGTTGCAGCGAATACCTTGGGTGATGAAATCGCAGGCGATGGATTTGGTCATGCCGATCACAGCCGCCTTGGTCACACCGTAGACAAAGCGATTGGGTGCCGCGATGATCGACGAGCACACCGACGCCATGTTGATGATGCTGCCGCCGCCGTTCTCGATCATCCCGGGCAAAAATGCCCGCGCCATGCGGTACATCGCCGTCACATTCAGGTCCAGAGAGAAGTTCCACTGATCCTCATCGCAGTTCAGCACGGTATTCGTAGCCACATAGCCGGCGCAGTTGAACAGCACGTTGATGGGGCCAAGCTCCGACTCTGCCAGTTTGATGGCCGCGGGGTCGCGCACGTTCAGCAGGCGCGTTTCAAGCCCCAAAGCCGCCACTTCGGCCAAGGTGTCAGCGTTTACGTCCGTGGCGATCACCCGCGCGCCTTCACGCGCCATCGCCAGCGCTGACGCCCGCCCGATGCCCGCCCCCGCCGCCGTTACCAGCGCCGTCTTGCCCTCAAGTCGTCCCATTGCATCCTCCCGAACTCGCGCCCATTCCGCACAGCCACCCCACCAAGGTCAACCGCAAATCGGGAAAACTGACATGTCAGCTGTATCAGCCGTTCACGATGCGCATATCAGCGGGGTGGCTTTCGGCCATAATCCGGCGACCATTGGGCAAATCGTTGCCATCCAGTTTCCAGGCAATCTCAGCTTCCGTCAGCTTGTAATGGTGCCACCGCGCGGTCAGACGCGCCCGCAACACGGGTTCGGGCACATCGACCATCACGGTCAGATCGAACATCTGCAGCAATCGCGGCCAATCCCCGGTGGTCAGCAGCAGATAATTACCCTCGGCAATGATCACCGGGGTATCCGCCGAGATCATCCGCGCGCCAGCCCGGGCAATCTCTATTGCGCGGTCAAACACCGGTACGGCCACAAACGGCTCTTCCCGGGCGCGCATCCGCAGCAGGGTGTGATAAAAACCGCCAACATCAAAGGTTTCCGGCGCACCTTTGTGCGGGCGCAGGCCAGCGGGGATCAGATGCAGGTCGTCGTAATGATAGCCGTCCATAGGCAAAACTGCTGCCAACCCCGGCTGGCGTTTGTTCAACAGGTCCGCCAAACCATCCGCCACCGTGGATTTCCCAGACCCCGGTGCCCCCGCAATCGCCACGATCACCCGGCCAGTTGCCCCGCGGGTGGCCAGCGTGTCGGCCAACTCTGAAAGTTCAATCGTCTTGGTCATCCGGCCCTCTCACGTTCGCGGTCAGGGTGGCACATGCCCTGACAAAGCCGCAAGTGGGGTCGGAAGGGTGTGAAGCGTCGAGACAAGAATCCCATCCGACAGACCCGTGTTTTGCGCCCGGATTGCCCGCGCAAAGCAACCGCCCCCCGGACAGAGAGGCAATTGTGAACCGGGCAGTCGCACGGCGCTTATCCGGCGCAACGGTGGGCAAAGACACCATAGGCACCTCCACATTGCGCGCCAACCCATCGTGGAATACCTTCTGAATCAAAGGCGCAACGCGGTGCATTTCAAACGCCAGCGCCGCAATCGGGCATCCTTGGGTCTTGCTTGGAATGTCTGCAGGGCGGTGCAGTTTCTAGCCCGCCCGCATGCAACCCCGGAAAGCCTGCAAGTGCGGGGCATGACGCCGAAACCCGCGGCTCGGAAGCTGGTGGCTGGATAACGAAAGCCGTCGTCAGCGTCGACTTTGGGTTTATCATCAGAGGCGGTCTTTTGCTGATCCGCAACCAAGAAAAACCCCCGGCCTTGCGGACGGGGGTTGATCGGGTCGGGTATCGCTACCCCAGTGTCAAGGACACGTCAGGCCTTATGCAGCGAACTGCATCAAACCCTCAGAGACCGCCTTCACGCTGTAGCTTTTTGCGCGCGAGTTTGCGCGCACGGCGTACTGCTTCGGCTTGCTCGCGCGCTTTTTTGACGGAGGGTTTCTCGAAATGCTGCTTGAGCTTCATTTCGCGGAACACGCCTT
>JANNNF010000399.1:0-5142 GCA_031398405.1 Rhodobacterales bacterium
CCTCGTCGTCGTTGTATTGGCAGTTCTGTCACTTATCGGCCTGCGCTAAGCGCAGAGAGGGAGACGAATTATGGAACGAACAGAACAGATGACGCAGGCGTCCGCGCCCAGCAAGTCGATTGACGGGTCGTATATTGATTGGGCCGCCATTGCGGGCGGCGGTGTTGTGGCGGTTGCCGTTGGCTCTATTTTCACAGCCTTTGGCGCGGCAATCGGTTTGTCTACCATCTCGGCCGAACCGGGCGAAGGCAGCTTCAACCTGATGCTGATTGTCAGCGCGGTGTGGGTCGTGGTGTCCTTGGTGGCGAGCTATGCCACTGGCGGCTACATTGCTGGGCGGATGCGGCGCCGGGTGGATGGTGCGGGAGCTACAAGCGCAGACGAGGTTACGGCGCGTGATGGGATAAATGGCCTGGTGGTTTGGGGCTTGGGCATTGTGGCCTCGGTCTTCTTGTTGGGCAGCGCCGTATCCACCACTGTGTCAGCCGTAGGCTCGGTAGCAGAGGCTGCGGGGTCGGTCGTGGGCAGTGTCGCCGAAGGTGCGGTGTCGGCTGCAGGTGCTATGATCCCAGAGGGCGTAGTGGAAAACCCGATGGATTTCGTTAGTGGCTCTTTGCTGCGCCCGGCTCAAGCGACCCCAAGCACAACCGATCCGCAATCCATCGCGCGGGAAACGACGTCGATCTTGGGCAATGTGGCCACCACGGGTGAAGTCAGCGATGCTGAGCGTGCTTATTTGGTGAGCGCAGTTGTCGCGAACACTGGTGCGACGCAGCCCGAGGCCACTGCCCGTGTGGATGAAGCGATTGCTGCGGCTCAGAAAGCTCGGGCTGACGCTCAGGCTTTGGCAGATGAAGCTAAGGAAGCCGCTGTTGACGCTGCAGAGGTCGCCCGCATCAGCACTATTCTGACTGCGTTTATTCTGGCGGCGTCGGCTTTGGTTGCGGCTGCAGCAGCCTATGTTGGCGCAGTTCGCGGTGGTCGCCACCGGGACGAAGGTAAGATCTTTGGTGGCTTTGCTTACCGCCGCTAAGGTCTGATCGAATATACATTTGCCGGGCCGCTGTTCATCAGCGGCCCGTATTCATATGCAGGTCAGGGCTGATGTTCTTGCGTGATCAAAATCGCGCGAAAGTCATTCACATTGGTCAGCGTTGGGCCAGTGATCACCTGCGCGTCAATGCCGGCGAAAAAGCTGTGGGCGTCATTGCGGGCCAGTGCCTTATGCGCATCAATCCCAGCCCGCGCCGCCTTTTGCAGCGTATCTGGCCCGATCACAGCACCCGCGACTTCCGCCGCCCCATCTACGCCGTCCGTATCACAGGCTAGCGCATGGATGCCCGGTGCCCCCTGCAAGGCAATGGCAAGCCCCAGACAAAATTCGGCGTTCGGGCCACCGATTCCGTCTCCGCGACGCGTCACAGTCAATTCCCCGCCTGACAACAGCAGCATTGGCCCGCGTTGCGACAAAGCCAGCTTTGCCATGTCAATGGCCACCTCCCTCGCCTCACCCTCCAGCGCGTCGCCCAGAATTTGCACCGGTACGCCCGCTGCACGCGCCATATCAGCAGCGGCGGCCAAGGACTGCGCGGGGGCGGCGAAAATCCGGTTTTCCACCCGCGACAGCCGAACATCCCCCGGCGCAATCACGCGTGATGGCGCGGTCAAAGCCATGCGTACTGGCGCGGGCACGTCAATCTGCCACCGGCCGAGCACTGCCAGCGCATCGGCAGGCGTCGTCGCGTCGCCCACTGTTGGCCCAGACCCGATAAAGGCCGGATCATCCCCCGGCACGTCCGATATCATCAACGCCAGCATCTGCGCCGGATAAACCGCTGCCGCCAACTGCCCGCCTTTGACGCAGGAAAGATGCTTGCGCACCGTATTCATCTGCGAGATCGGTGCGCCTGACTTTAGCAAGGCCATGTTGACTGCGCGTTTTTCGGCAAAGGTGACCCCGGGCACCGGGGCCACCAGCAAAGCCGACGCGCCGCCCGAAATCAACGCCAGCACAAAATCATCCGGCCCCAGCCCCTGACACAACGCGAGCATGCGCGTAGTCGCGGCCAGACCGGCGGCATCGGGCACCGGATGGGCGGCCTCGACAATCTCTATGCCCCGGCAGGGCCGACCGTAACCGGTGCGGGTGATCACCAGACCGTCACACGGGCCCCATTCAGCCTCTACTGCTTCGGCCATGCGGGCACTGGCCTTGCCTACGCCGATTACCACCACACGGCCAGCGGGTTTTGGCGGCAAATGGCGGGCAAGGGCGCGCATAGGGTCTGCAACCTCTACCGCACGGTCAAACAGGGCGCGCAGAAATATGTAAGGTTTCAGCATTGCGAACGTCCAAGCAGTGGTCCGCGGGCAATCAAAGCCACGCCGGTACGGGTTACAGGGCTGGGTTGCAGGACACCCTGCAGCCAGTTCAGTAGGGTGCCCCGATCTCATTCTTTGAAGCGCGGAAGTGTCGTTGCGCACCGGGAGAGCGGGAGAGCCGCTGCCCGCACATTCTGCGATATCGTGAACGCTCACCAGCAGTAAATCCTGCCTGCCGCTGGCTGGCTTGGCAAAAACCACAAGAGCCGCAAGCAGCCGTCGCAGCAATAAAGCACGCTCGGGAATATTGCTGCCGAGAAGGATGTTCTTCTGAGCCTCCGCTTGACTGAGGGACGCTTCCGCGACATGTCTCTTTCGCCACGTCACACTTGGGACCCTGATCAACAATTGTGATTGCTGCTGTGGCCACCGAGGTCTATGCGGCTGGGCAACAGGAGTCGGAAAATGTCAGACCCGTCTGCAGAGGCGTTAGCGGAAGCCAATGTAAACCATGGCGCGAAGGGCGGTCTTCCGTTCCTGGTGCTGGGCTCTATTGGCATCGTCTACGGAGATATCGGGACGAGCCCGCTTTACGCGATGCGCGAGTCCCTGCACGCCGCAAGCCGGGACGGGCTTGTCCGCGAGGATGTGCTGGGGATCGTTTCGCTGCTGATCTGGACGCTGATTCTGATCGTGAGCCTGAAATATGTTCTGCTGGTGATGCGCGCTGACAACCACGGAGAGGGCGGAACCCTGTCGCTGGTCGCCCTGATCCAGCAATCTCTGGCGCGCCGCCCGGTCTGGCTGCTGGGCCTGGGAATGGTCGGCATTTCGCTGTTTTTCGGAGACGCGATCATCACCCCTGCCATGTCGGTCCTGTCGGCGGTCGAAGGCATGGTGCTGGTCTTCCCAGATTTTGAATCCCTCGTGGTGCCGGTCACGCTGCTGATCATCGTGATCCTGTTTATCGTGCAACGATATGGGACGGCGGCGGTGTCGGTCCTGTTCGGCCCGATCATGGTGGTCTGGTTCCTGACGTTGGCCCTGCTGGGCGTCAGCCACATCAGCGACGACTGGTCGATCCTGCAATCGCTCAACCCATCGCACGCGGCGCAGTTTCTGGTCACGAACGGCACGGGCTCGTTCATCGTCTTGGGATCAGTGTTTCTGGCGGTGACCGGAGGCGAGGCGCTCTATGCCGACATGGGCCACTTCGGCCGGCGCCCGATCCGGCTGGCGTGGAACGTGCTGGTGTTTCCGGCGCTGATGCTCAGCTATCTCGGCCAGGGCGCGCTGGTGCTTTCGCATCCCGAGAAAGCCACCAACCCGTTCTTCCTCATGGCACCGGACTGGGCGCTGCTGCCGCTGGTTCTGCTGGCCACCTGCGCCACAGTCATTGCCAGCCAGGCTGTGATCTCCGGCGCGTTTTCGATGATGAAACAGGCCGTGCGCATGGGTCTGCTGCCCCGACTGGAAATCCTGCACACCTCTGAAAGCCAGGTCGGCCAGATCTACATGCCCAAGGTGAACCTGATCCTGGCCTTGGGCGTCATCGCGCTGGTGCTGATGTTCGGGTCATCGTCCGAGCTGGCCTCGGCTTACGGGATCGCGGTGACAGGTGACATGGTCATCACCTCGATCCTCGCGGCAGTGCTGTTCCGCCATGCTTGGAAGTGGTCTGTCCTGCTGACCGCGCTGGTCATCGGGCCGCTGCTGTTCATCGAACTGCTGTTCCTTGCGGCGAACGGCACCAAGTTCCTGCAGGGGGGCTATGTGCCGATCCTGATGGCCGCAGTCATGTGCCTGATCATGTGGACGTGGCTGCGCGGGACATCGCATGTCCTGAAACAGGCCCGGCGGGAAGCAGTCTCGATCGAGACTTTGACGAAGTCAGTCGAGTCATCGAACCGGTTGAAAGAGGTATCCGGCACGGCAGTTTTCCTGACAGCCGACCCCGACTTCGCCCCCTCTGCACTGATGCACAACATCAAGCACAACCAAGTCGTCCATGCGCAGAATCTGATCGTAGGCGTGACCCTGGCGACCACGCCCTATGTCGATGCAAAGGACCGGTTGGTCATCACCCCGATCGACAGTCGGTTCACCCGGATCGAGCTGATCTTCGGCTACATGGAAGAGACGAACATCCCCAAGGCTTTGGGGCTCGCGCGGCGTCATGGCATCAAGTTCGACATCATGACCACGTCATTTTTCCTGAACCGGCGATCCTTCAAGTCCGGGCACAAACAGGGGCTGCCCCCCTGGCAGGAAAAGCTTTATCTGTCGCTCACCCGAAATGCTGCGGATGCCACCAGCTTCTATCGTCTGCCGGTGAACCGAGTCATCGAGCTAGGACAGCAGTTGCTGATCTAAGACACGTAAAAGACGCCCGGTGACACAGTTCATTTTGGGTGGTGACGATATTCTCGACCTCAGATGACGCCTTCGCCTTCTGCAGCGCCAGCGTGTCGATCAAGATACCTTGGTTGGGGATCATCCTCGCCTGCCCTTTCAGTTCGAGGTTGCGTCACGGTTCACGGTGAGTAAATGCGCGGCTATGACCCTGAGATTACCTTAAAACTTTTCGGGTATGTCTTGGGATGTTAGCGAGAGTGTTAAGCCGAGCGCCGCGAATTGCCGCGTAGGGCAAGAATAAATCGGGGCCAACTTCCTTACCCAAACCTTACCTTGGATTGGAATGCCACCGTGCAATGCACCAAGGCATCACATGTTGAACAAGCGCTTTTGCTATGATGGGTTGGTAGGCGGGTAAGCTCTAAATTCACACATAAAACCCAATGATTTTAATGGTGGCTGGCG
>JANNNF010000430.1:0-3938 GCA_031398405.1 Rhodobacterales bacterium
CGGCTGAGGTCGCGATCAATCTGGCCGAGGCAAAAGATGTGCTGGTGCTGCCCGCTGCCGCGCTTGGCCAGCAGGGGGCTGATGGCAGCTATACCGTTACCGTCTACGACCCCGCCACCAAGGCCGAAGATCGCCGGGACATCAAGGTGGGGCTGAACAACAACGTATCGGCCGAAGTCACCGACGGCGTCAAGGAAGGGGAGTTCATCCTTGCTTCGGGTGCCGCAGCGGGTTTGCGGTCAGCGGCGGTATCGCCCCGGGGTCGTGGCGGGATGATGGGGTTCTGACATGGACCCGCTGATTTCCATCCGCGGCATCAGGCGCGAATTTCACGCAGGCGATCAGGTGATCACCGTGCTGCGCGACGTTGATCTGGATATTCAGGCGGGCGAGATGGTCGCCATCATCGGTCAGTCCGGGTCTGGCAAATCGACGCTGATGAACATACTGGGCTTTCTGGACCGCCCTTCGGCCGGGACATACCGCTTTGCGGGCCGCGATGTGGCAGCGCTTGGGCCGGATGATCTGGCCGAACTGCGGCGCGAACATTTCGGGTTCATCTTTCAACGCTATCAATTGCTGCCCGATCTGGATGCTGTGGCCAATGTCGAGGTGCCTGCAATCTACAAAGGTGTTGCGCGCGGCGAACGGCGCGAACGGGCCAAGTCATTGCTGCGCAGATTGGGCTTGGGGGAACGGCTGGATCACCGCCCATCGGCCCTGTCTGGCGGGCAGCAGCAGCGGGTTTCGGTGGCGCGTGCCCTGATGAATGGCGGCGAGGTCATTTTGGCGGACGAGCCGACCGGGGCGTTGGATACCGCGTCCGGGCAAGACCTGATCGCACTGTTGCAGGAACTGCATGCCGAAGGGCACACCATTATCATCGTCACGCACGACCCCGGCGTGGCCGCGATGGCCGAACGGATTGTGGAACTGCGAGACGGTGCAGTGATTTCTGACACCCGGTCCCGGCCCGCGGCGGCAGCGAGTTCGTTGCCCAACCGCCCCGCGCGGGCCGGGGTGCTGGCAGGACTGGACCGGCTGTATGAGACATTCGTGATGGCAGTCAAATCCATGACAGCACACCGGATGCGCACATTTCTAACCATGCTGGGCATCATCATCGGCATTGCATCCGTGGTCTCAGTGGTGGCTTTGGGCACCGGCAGCCAGCAACAAGTGCTGGAAAGCATCTCCTCCATCGGGTCGAACACCATCGACATCCGCAACGGATCGGGCTTTGGCGACCGCGCCGCCAACCGCACCCGCAACCTCAAAGCCAGCGATGCCGAGGCTTTGGCGCTGCAGCCTTATGCAGATTCGGTATCCCCTGTGGTGTCATCGACCGCAACGGCACGGGTGGGCGGGGTTGAGGCTTCGGCCTCTGTCACCGGGGTGGGGGCTGGGTATTTTCAGGTAAAATCCTTTGTCACGCAAAGCGGCGTCACCTTTGATGCCGCCTCTATTGCGGCCTATGCGCAGGATGCGGTGATTGATCAGGGCACGGCGGATACGCTGTTTGCCGGGCGCGATCCGCTGGGGCAGGTGGTCATGCTGGGCCGGGTGCCAGTGCGGGTGGTGGGGGTGGTCAAGGCGTCGGGCGTCAGCTTTGGCCCGCAAAATGCTCTGAACATCTTCATCCCCTACACCACGGCCATGGGGCGGGTGTCGGGGCAGGATTGGGTCAACAGCATCGCCGTACGGGTGGATGACAGTTTTGACATGGCCACCGCCGAAGCGCTGGTCACCCAGCTTTTGACCATTCGCCACGGCAAGCAGGATTTCTTCCTGACCAACACCGACACCATTCGCGACACTATTGAAAGCACAGGCCGCACTCTGACCTACCTCGTGTCGGCCATCGCTGTGATATCACTGGTGGTGGGCGGCATTGGAGTGATGAACATCATGCTGGTGTCAGTGACCGAGCGCACCAAAGAGATTGGCGTGCGTATCGCGGTTGGTGCGCGTCAGGGCGATATCGTCACGCAGTTCCTGATCGAGGCGATTTTGGTTTGCTTGTTTGGCGGTGTGCTTGGCATTTTGCTGGCGGTCGGCGTTGGGCAGTTGATTGATGCGCTTAGCAGCAGTTTCCGTATGATCTATTCCACTGCGTCGATTGTCGCAGCGGTGGTGTCATCGACCGTAATCGGCATCAGCTTTGGATTTCTGCCCGCACGATCAGCGTCAAAGCTGGACCCGGTAGACGCCTTGGCCCGCGAGTAACCCTGCAAATACCTGCGCTTTGCACATTTGTAGGATGTGGATTTGGCAAGAAGGGACCAAATTCTTAGCAGTGGCCGAATCCGTCTTTGGCCATCCAGTTATTGGGCAATGTTATAAATCATTGAAATATAATAATTTAATCTGCGGGGCGCCTGCAAAATCAATACAAAAAATTTTCTGTTGACAGCACAACAGTCGTTTGGTGCCATATTCCTGCAACTGTGCAAAAATTGCTCACTTGCAGCTTTGTCGAGGAGGCGAAGCTTGCAGCAATCAAACACTCTCAGGGGGGTTTCCAATGCTTACACGTCGTTCCGCCATGATCCGTCTTGCGCTGACTGGATCGGTCCTTGCGCTGACTGTCGCCACTGGCCCGGCTTTTGCCGAAGGGCTGAAAATCGGCTTCAGCCAGGTCACCCTGCAATCGCCGTTCTATGTGCAACTTAAGGACGGGGCCGAAGCTGCTGCCATTGCTGGTGGTGACACGCTGATCTTTCTGGATGCCAACGGCGATGTCAGCAAACAGAATGATGACATTCAGGATCTGATCACCCAAGGCGTCAACGCCATCATCATCAACCCGGTCAACCCCGATGCGGTTGTCCCATCGCTTGAAGCCGCCACAGCGGCCGGCATCCCGGTAATCACGGTGGACCGCAGCGTCAATGGCGGCGGCGTGGTGGCCCATGTGGGCCGCGACAACAAGGCCATGGGCAAGCTGGTGGGCGAGGCCGTGGTGGCACGTCTGAAGGCGGACGGCGTGACCGGGGCAAAGATCATCGAAATTCAGGGTGATGCGGGCGGCGCCGTGATGATGGACCGTCGCGACGGATTTCACGCGGCCATCGAAGGGTCGGGTCATACGATCGTGGAAGGGCCCTATGCCGAATACATCCGGTCCAACGCCGTGACCGCGATGCAGGATCTGCTGCAATCCAACCCCGATGTCAAAGTGATCTACGCGCACAACGACGACATGGCGTTGGGTGCAATGCAGGTGCTGGCCGAAAATGGCCGCACTGACGTGCTGATTTCAGGCGTCGATGGTTTGTCCGAGGCTTTGGGCGTGATGGCGGACGGCGGCAACTATGTGGCGACCGCGCTGAACGACCCGAAATACCTTGGCGATGTGACCATTCAGGTTGCGCGTGAAGTGGCTGCTGGCAAGAAAGTTCCCACCTTTGTCGATGGTGGCACGGCAGCGGTGACGGCCGCCAATGTCGGCGATTTCCCGCGTGAAGGGCTGTTTGCCGAATACCGCCCCGAGGTTCTGGCAAAGTAAGCCAGCCTCGCCCCGGTGTCATCAGGTCCTGCTCCCTGGCCTGATGACACCGCCTTTGTCCCCATGCCTACAGGAATACATCATGCGCGCTGCCATCCTATACACACCCGGCGATATCCGGCTGCCCACGGCATAGGAGACACCGGCGATGGCCTGGGCCGCGAACTTGGTCGACGAATCGTCCACCGAGATCGACACGCCGCGCTGGCCGCGGATCGAACCGACGTAGTCGGTGCCGACGCGGTTCACGCCGACGCCCAGACCCACGAACGGACGAACGCCCCAGTATTCGCCGCCGATGTCGTAGAGGACATTGGCCATCAGCGTCATCGATTCGATGTCGCCTTCCGGAGAGAAGCAGGGGCCGGCGGCCGGGGTGAAGTTACAGACGCCCGACGGGACGTTGTTGTTGGCCCGGCGAACCCGGCCC
>JANNNF010000550.1:0-9826 GCA_031398405.1 Rhodobacterales bacterium
TCCCGAGATGGACCTTGCGCCAGACGCGGCGTTTGGCACCACCATGCGGGCGCGCGTTCCAGTCTCCTTCACCCTCGACCATGATCCCCGTGCTGTCCGCTGCCCGGCAGCGGTTTGTCTTCAAACCGCGAACGGGGATCAAGAGATGCAGCGGCCCCTTGCGCGTCCCGATGCGGAATGGTGACGGCAAGGGCCTTCTGACGACGGCTGGGCGTGCTGAAGTCCGGCACGACCCAGTGCAAGCCGATCAGGCCAAGCAAGCTCTCGACGAAGCCAGCCGTTTGCCTCAGCGCCATGCCGAAGAGCACCTTGATCGGCAGGCAGGTCTGGACTGTAGCGTTATTGCAAAACGGGCTGTCGCCCACGCTTGCCGATCGGCTTCGCCGCCCAGCCATGCCAGGATCGAACCAGCCTTGCGGCGATTGAAGACAATCGTCTTCCGGTCAAGGGATCGTCAAAGAACCACGGCGCTTGAGCGCCTTGTTATGCGCGGGCCAGCTCAGGGTCTTGAAGCTCAGTGTGCTCGGTCTGCTCATCCACCACAGCTATCACGCTGGACTCACGACATGAATCTCTCACGGAATTTGTGCAACAGAGCCTTACATCAGGCAACCCTTTCGCCTTGCAGTTTTGTCCGCCGCGTTGACGCTACGAATGCCGCGATGAACACTGAAGTCAGGATCAGGATCACAGTCGGCGCAGGCGCGCTGTCGATGTAAAAACTGAAGTACACGCCCAGAAGCCCTGACACCATCGTAACCCCAACTGCGACCATCAGCATCCGGTCGAATCGCTTGGTCACCAGAAACGCGATCGCACCCGGGGCGATCAGCAGGCCGATGGACAGAATGATCCCCACCGCCGTCAGGGTCGCCACGATAGTCAGCGACATCATCGCAAGCAGCCCGTAGTGCAACCAGCGCACCGGGAGGCCCACCGCTTGTGCCTGGATCGGATCAAACGCGTGCAGCATCAAATCCCGTCGCTTGGCGAGGATAACCAGCGATACCGCCAAGGCGATCAGCCCCGCCGTCCACAGATCCTGCGCGCCGACACCCAGCATGTTGCCAAACAGGATATGATCCAGATGCACATCGGTGCTGATCTTGGTATACATCACGATGCCAAGGCCAAACATGCCAGAAAACACGATGCCCATGACGGTATCCTGCTTGACCCGACTGTTTTCCTTAAGAAATCCGGTCGCCAGTGCGCAAAACATGCCCGCACAAAACGCCCCGATGATCAGTGGGATATTCAGCAGATAGGCCGCTACCACCCCCGGCAAAACAGCATGGCTGATGGCATCGCCCATCAGCGACCAGCCCTTCAGCACCAGGTAGCACGACAGCAACGCCATCGGCACCGAGATCATTGCCATGATCAGGAATGCGTTGTTCATGAAGGCGAATTGGAACGGTTGGATGAGCGTATCCATCATGCTGAACCCTCCAGCACTTTAGCGGCACGCCTGCGGGCCGACAGATAACCGTGCTTGGGGGCAAAAACGAAGGCCACAAGAAAGATCAGGGTTTGCAGGCACACGATCAGACCGCCTGTTGCGCCATCAAGGAAGAATGACAGGTAAGCGCCGACAAAGCTGGTCATCGACCCAATCGCCACGCTCAACATCAACAGGCGCGGAAACCGGTCGGTCAGAAGATAGGCGGTGGCCCCCGGTGTTACCACCATCGCGATCACCAGAAATGCGCCCACAGTTTGCAGGGCGGCGACGCAGCAAGCCGACAACAGTGTGAAGAATACCACCTTCAACAACCCAGCGTTGATCCCTATTGACCGCGCATGGTTTTCGTCGAAAAACGTCACCATCAGGTCTTTCCATTTCGCAAGCAGAACCGCCAACGACACAAAGCCGATGATTGCCAGTTGCAGCGTATCTTCCGGCGTGATCGCAAGAATATTGCCCATAGTGATGGTCTGCACCGATACCGACATTGGCGAGATGGATACCATGAACAGCCCCAGCCCGAAAAATGAGGTGAAGATCAGGCCAATGATCGCATCCTCTTTCAAGCCCGACCGCTGGTTCAAGAACAGCATAGCCCCCGCCGCCAGCCCGCCCGCCACAAATGCTCCCAGCGCGAAGGGAAGTCCGAGCATATAGGCCCCCGCCACGCCGGGCACGATGGAATGGCTAAGTGCGTCGCCAATCAGCGACCAGCCTTTCAGCATCAGGTAGACCGACAGGAACGCGCAGACCCCGCCGACCAAGGCCGATACCCACATGGCGTTGGTCATGTAGCCATATTGAAAAGGCAAAAGCAGCGTTTCAATCATTTCACCACCTGCTTTTGCGCAGGTTTGTCGTAAATCACGAACGGTTTTTCGTCATCAGTGAGCACCGAAACTGTGCGCGCATCATCATCATCGTGCAGATCAGCCCCGCCCAAAACGAAATGCCTCAGCACGCCACCGAAGGCCAGCTCCAGATTCTCGCGAGTAAAGGTCGTCTCGGTCGGCCCAAAAGCCAGCACGGTGCCCTTGACCAGCACGGTGCGGTCGCAGAATTCTGGCACCGACCCAAGGTTATGGGTGGATACCAGCATCACCCGGCCCTCATCCCGCATTTCACGCAGCAGTTTGATGATGGCGTCTTCGGTCTGCACATCGACGCCGGTGAACGGCTCGTCCAGCAAGATCACCGTCGCGTCCTGTGCCAAGGCGCGGGCCAGAAAGACCCTCTTGCGTTGGCCGCCTGATAACTCGCCAATCTGGCGTTTGCGGAAATCCGACATGTTCACCCTGTCAAGAGCACTGGTCACCGCCGTATGATCGGCGGCCCCCGGGATGCGGAAAAAGCCCATATGGCCATAGCGGCCCATCATCACCACATCTTCGACCAGCACTGGGAAAGACCAGTCCACCTCCTCTGATTGCGGCACATAGGCGACAAGGTTGGCTTTCAGCGCCGCCTTCACCGACTGTCCCAGAATGGTGATCTCGCCTTTTGCCACTGGCACAAAGCCCATGATCGCCTTGAAAATCGTTGACTTCCCCGCGCCGTTCACCCCCACCAACCCGGTAATGGTGCCGGTCGGTATGTCAAACGTCGTATCGCGCAAGGCGGTTTGGCCGTTGCGATAGGTGACATAGACTCCTTTTGCCGTGATACCCCGGGTGACAGGCGCGTTGCGTTCGGACATGGCTGTTTTCCTATCGGGCAGAATAGCGACCATCGCTCTTAATATAGCCCCCGACATCCAAACGACGCCGGAGGCAAAGGCTTTTCTTACAGATCGGCAACTATTCGGTCAGCCCGGTCACAATCGTCTGCGATGTCACGCGCAACAGATCAATATAGGTCGGCACTGGACCGTCCGCTTCGGTCAGACTGTCCACATAGAGCACACCGCCGTATTTCACGCCCGTTTCCCGCGCCACCTGTTCGCCAGGGTCCTGGCTGACCGTACTTTCGCAGAACACGGCCGGAATGTTGTTTTCGCGCACCGCATCTATTACCTTGCGCACCTGTTGCGGCGTGCCCTGGGCGTCGGCGTTGATCGGCCACAGATAGAGTTCCTTCATCTGAAAATCGCGCGTCAGATAACTGAACGCGCCCTCGCAGGACGCAAGCCAACGCCGGTCTTCCGGCACAGCCAAAACCGCTTCGCGCAAGGGGGCGATGGCAGCGGTGATCTCGGCTTTGTAGGCTTCAGCGTTGGCGGCATAGCTGGCCGCATTCTCGGGGTCATGTTCCGACATAGCATCGCGAATGTTGTCGACATAGATGATCGCATTCTCGAGGCTCATCCAGGCATGCGGGTTTGGCTTGCCGGAATATTCACCCTCCGAAATGCTCATCGGTACGATCCCGTCGGTCAGAGTGGCACTGGGCACGTCGGTCAGGTTGGTGAAGAACTGCTCGAACCACAGTTCCAGGTTCAACCCGTTCCACAGGATCAGATCAGCATCCTGCGCCCGGATGATGTCGCCGGGCGTGGGTTCGTAGCCGTGAATTTCCGCTCCAGCCTTGGTGATCGATTCTACCACGGCCGCATCGCCCGCCACATTGCGCGCCATGTCGGCGATGATGGTGAAGGTGGTGATCACCTTGAACTCGTCGTCTTGGGCAGAGGCGGATTGCGCCATCAGGGCCGCTGCAGCCGCAAAAATCACCAAAGACCGAACACTTCGCCCCATCATTCCGCATCTCCAGTTGATGATTTACTTCGACTGATGAGTATGAGAATTATTTGCAAGTGTAAAGACGCCAGCAACACGACCCAAAACAGGATTGGCCTTGCAATTAGTCACGGCATACCGGGCTGCAGATGCACACGCCTAAAACTATGGACCTGAGCTTGATCAAGCGGTGGCAACCGGCTGGTCGCGTCTCTTCTGCTCACATGACAAGGATTCGTTCTATATCGTCTTGGCTATAAGGCTTCTCGAGCCACGAAACATTGTTTCCGAGGCCATGTCGCTCAACCGCCTCGGTCACGGACAGACCTGAAGCAACGACGATCCTGACTGCTGGCCAGCGGACTTGGACCTCGGCGATCAGCGACGCCCCTGAGACATCGGGCAAACCAATGTCGCTGATGAGAACATCAATTTGATTCTTCTCAAGAATTTCGATTGCTTCTCTGGCCGTCCCGGCCTCGAACGTTGTGTGCCCAAGGTCCTCGACCATATCAACGGTCGACATGCGAATGAGCACCTCATCTTCGACCAGCAGGATATTGTAACAAGTTGGTTTAGAGTGTGCTTCGCTTTCATTCGTGGTCGACTGCTGTTTCGTTGGCCCACGGCCATCAAGACAATAGCGCAGCCGATGCGCCAATTCTTCTTGTGTGTAAGGCTTGCTGATCAGCTCGACGTTCTCATCCAATCGTCCCCCGTGGACAATTGAATTCTCTGTGTAGCCCGACGTGAAAAGCACCGCCAGTTTGGGCAGCCGTTCCTGTGCAAGACGCGCCATCTCGCGGCTTTGCATGGAACCGGGCATCACCACATCGGTGAACAGCAGGTCAACCGGAAAGCCACTTTCGATGATGGCAAGACCGCTTGCGGCGTCCCTTGCCCGAAGAACCCGGTAGCCAAGTTCCGACAGTATCTCGACCACTGTTGCGCGGACATCATCATCGTCTTCCACCACCAGGACAGTTTCGCTTCCACCACGCACAGGTCCCAGACCTGCGACGGGGCGATCAGCCTCGGCCTGCTTAGTGCGCGGCAGGTAGATGCGGATCGTCGTGCCCTCGCCCGTTTCGCTATAGACCTTGATATGACCGTTCGATTGTTTGACGAGACCGTAGACCATGCTCAACCCGAGTCCGGTGCCCTGACCCGGAGGCTTTGTTGTGAAAAACGGCTCGAACACTTGCTCAAGCATTTCGGCAGGGATACCGCAGCCTGTGTCTGTCACTGCGATCATGACATATTGCCCGGGCTCCACCTCGGGGTGATGGCGAGTATAGCGGTCATCAAGCTGCGCGTTTCCAGCCTCGATGGTCAGCTTTCCATGTCCGTTCATAGCATCACGGGCATTGATGGCAAGGTTAAGGACGGCGTTTTCAACTTGGGTTTCGTCGACGAACGTGTTCCACAATCCCCCGGTGATAATCGTTTCAACCTCGACGCTCTCGCCCAGGGCGCGTCTGAGCATATCGTCCATTCCGCGTACCAGACGACCAAGGTTTACAGCCTTGGGAGCGAGGGGTTGTCTGCGCCCGAACGCCAGAAGCTGTGAAGCGAGTTTTCCGCCGCGAGACACGCCCGATATTGCGTTTTGCACGCGCTGCTCGGCGCGATTGTTGCCGGCCACATCTTTCTGCAGCAGTTGAAGATTGCCACCAATGACTTGAAGCAGGTTGTTGAAATCATGGGCAATCCCGCCGGTCAACTTGCCGATTGCTTCCATCTTCTGAGATTGGCGCAGTTGTGCCTCGACAGTCTCCCGTTCCGCCATGACCTCTTCGACCCGAGATTGAAGCGATGCATTGAAGTTCGCCATGGCCTCGCGGGCAAGCAATTCGGCAGCAATGTTGCGGGCTTCTATGACCGTGCCGACCGCCTTTCCCTTGTCATCCCGAATGGGACTGGCGGTAAAGGCAACAGGGTAGAAACTGCCATCCTTATGGATAAACACGTCCTCGCCCTGAACTTGGTTCTCCTCGGGAAAGGCACGATCAATCGCGCATTCATGCAACGGAAAAGGCCGTCCGTCCGGGTAGGTATGATGAATGACATCATGGAGCGGTCGCCCCACTGTTTCCTCGAACCGATGGCCGGTGAGCCGCTCGGCTGCGGAGTTCATGTAGACGCACTGTTGCCGATCATCCATCAGGAAAACCGACATGGTCGTGTTACTCAAGACCGTGTCCAGACGCTGGGAAACCTGCTTGAGGGCATGCGCGGCCGCATCGCGCTCGGTGATGTCTTCTATTGCCGCATAGTAGACTGCGCCGGCGTCATCGTTCAGCAGTTGCAGTCTTACCGCAACGTTATAATAGGTCCCGTTCTTGCGGCGATGCATGGTTTCAAAATGCACCACGGTTTTCTTCCCCATCCGAAGCGGTTCTATGATGTCCATAAACGCTTCGTTCGTCAGCAACGGCTTGAGGTCGAGGGGGGTCAACTCGACAAGCTCTTCCATGGAGTAACCCAGGTTTTCCCGAGCACCGCGGTTCACCAGAATAAACTTGAGTGTACGCGCATCGAAAACAAATGTTTCACTTGCAGCATCCTCAACGATCCGTCCCAACCGCTCGTTCGCCGATGCGGCCGCCAGTCGTTGCAATTCTGCCGCCGCTCGACCTGCAAACAGTTCGAGCGTCTCCAAGGGCCGAAACGACGGATCTATTGGTTTGTCGTTGAGGGCGGCAAGAAGGCCAATGCTCCCGCCCTTCGCCCCCCGCAGCGGCACACCCATGTAGCTTTCGACCCCGATCTGAGAAAGAAGGGCGTCATCGGGAAAGAGGTTGGCAACGTTGGCAGGATAAATACACGATTCATTTACAAGCACGTTCGCGCAGGGCGTGCCCTGGAGGTCATACTCAAAGTTCTCCTGCCGACCTCCGTCGCTCCACGCAGAAAGCACGCGCGCCCTGCTTGGATTGCTGGGGTGGAGATCACACAAAAGCACCCAACGCACTTGCAGTGTCTCGGCCAGTGCTTCGACGACCGCATCCAGAAACGGGTGGCCAACCAGTCGCGAGCAATCGACCAACTTCTGCCGCGCGCCTTCGGCACGTTTTCGCGGCGTGATGTCTCGGGCAATCTTGGATGCTCCAATGACCCGCCCGTCCTGGTTCTTGATGGGCGACACCGTCAGAGAAACATCGAGCGCAACCCCATCTTTTCGAAGACGAATGGTTTCGAAATGGCTTACGACCTCACCCTGGCTGATCCTTGTCAGAATCGCATCTTCTTCGATATGGCGGTCCTCGGGGATAATGCGGGTAATCGACTTGCCGATCAGCTCATGAGCTTGATAGCCGAAAAGCTTGGTCGCCCCATAATTCCAGCTGGTCACTGAACCATCAAGTGCAATGCTGATGATGGCATCTTCACAGTGTTCGACAATCGCTGCAAAACGGCCACCCTCGGACGCATTTGCGGGCAACGGCATGTCGTTCATCCTTCGCTCCATCTCAATCGTAAGCGGAAACATCTATTTCGAACAAGCCCTGCACCAGCGTTCCTAGCGGGGTCGCAAGCCGTCCGACTTTAAGCGCATCAGAAATGGTTTTCAACGAGATTGCGGTTTCCGAAGAGCGCAACCTGGTCGAGCGTTAGTGGTGAGCGGCAAAGTCGACCTGCGCTTGGAAGAAGCTGTCTTGCGGCCAGCGACGTTCCCCCAAGAGCTCGATGCCGAAGCTGCGCATCCGGGCGTTCAAGTTACCCCAAGGCCAAAGTGCGGAGCTTCGACCCGTCGAAATTTCCGCCACAAAGAAGCACCACATTTGTTTGCCCCTTGGCGCTGACTTTCTGGAATGCCGCCATCGCAAGCGCCGCGGCACCTTCGACCAAGAGCGTTTCTTGCTGTGCCAAGACTCGCAGCGCGGCGAGGATCTCAGACTCCGAGCAGGTCACGACTTCGTCAACCACCGCCTGCGCCAGTGGCAACGTCAAGGTGTCCTCGTCGATTCCGCCTGCCACTGCGTCGGCCAGAGTGTCGAGGTGGTCGCAGTCCACCACACGGCCCACCTTCATCGACAGCGCCAGGGCTTGGGAGGCTTCCGCAGCCGCGCCGATGATCCGGGTCTTGGGGGAAAACGCTTTCATGACCGCGCCGATGCCGCTGATCAGCCCACCACCCCCCATGGCGATGAAGAGATTGTCGATCGGCGGCCCGTCCAGCAGCTCCAGCCCGATTGTGCCCTGACCTGCGATGACATCGGCATCGTTGTAGGGCGAGACATAGCGGGCGCCGGTCTCTTGCGCGAGGCGTTGGGCATATTGCTCGGCCAGACCGGTTTCGGCACCGTGAAGGACGACTTCGACGCCATAGGAGCGGATCTTTGCCAGCTTTTCCGGCACGACGCTTTCGGGCAGGACAACGGTCAGTTTGGCACCAAGCGACTGCGCCGCCCGGGCCGCACCAATGCCGTGGTTGCCAGAGGATGCAGTGACCAGCGCGCGGCCCGGCGGCAGGGCTGTCATGACCGAGGCAGCGCCCCTGATCTTGAAAGAACCGGTCAACTGAAAGTTCTCGGCCTTGAACCATAGGTTCGGGGCGCGGGCAGGCAGCAGGGGCGTCTGATAGATGTGGCCGGCGATACGGCGTCGGGCCTGTACCGAGCGGGCGGCAGAGGCGAGGATCAAGTCGGTCATTGAGCAGCCTTGGCGCGGGAGAGGACGAGGCGCGCCATTGCGATGTCTTGCGTGGCGACGCCGGTGAGATCGGCGATGGTGATGTCGCCCGGCGAGCGGCGGGCAGCGGCTCCGGCCAGCACAGCGCCAAGCTCCAGGCAATCGCCGGGGCCGATCAGCCCTGCGGCCGTTGCATGGGCGAACTCTCCATGATCCATCGATTGCGCGATGTTATCCGCGACGCGAAGGTCGGCTCGGGCGACAAGCGCGGTTTCCAACTCTTGCTTGCCGGGACTGTCAGCACCGATGGCTGTGATGTGGCAGCCCGGGCGGATCCAATCGGCGCGGATCAGCGGCGCGGCCGCAGGCGTGGCACTCAGGATCACATCTGCATCGCGGCAGGCCTGTTCCAGGTCGGGGGCGACGGTCGCGCCTTGCAATCTTGCGACCAAGGCCGAAGCACGGCCCGCATCGCGGCCCCAGATCGCGATCTCGGCTTTGGGCATCAGGTGCTGCAGCGACCGCGCCAGCCAATAGGCCTGCGTTCCGCTGCCGACGATCAGAAACCGCTGTGAGTTGGGGCGACACAACGCCAGACTCGCCACCGCGCCACCAAGCCCGGTGCGAAGGTCTGTCAGATAGCCCTCATCGGCCAAGAGCGCCTCGATTTGCCCGGTCAGGGCCGAAAACACAAGAACGACCCCGGTGCTAGAGGGCAAGCCTCTGGCGGGATTACCATAAAACCCTGCGGCGATCTTTACGGCAAAGATCGCATCTCCGGCGATATGGCCGTATTTAATGTGGCAATCGCCATGGGCCTCGGGAAAGCCGAGGTAGCCAACAGGCGGCAGGTTGGCACGGCCATCGCTGATCGCGCGGTAGGCGTCGCGCACAGCCTCGGCGGCCGCATCATCGACCGAGACCAAGGCCTCGATCTGGGGGCGAGAGAGTTGGATCATCGAAACCTCAAGCAGAAAGGGCCAAAAGTGCCGCCCGGGCCAGAAGCTCGGCGCCCGGTGCAATGGCGGCGTCGTTGAAGTCATACTTC
>JANNNF010000013.1:0-21482 GCA_031398405.1 Rhodobacterales bacterium
GCCCGAGATACGATTTTTGAAGGCCGGATCGCGCATGGCATGCTTACCGCTGGCCTTATATCGGCGGTGATCGGCGAACAGCTTCCGGGGCATGGGACTGTTTATCTTGGACAATCCCTGCGGTTCATGGCCCCTGTCCGCCCCGGTGATACCGTACGCGCCGAGGTCACAGTGACAGCGATTGACCATGCAAAACGCCGGGTAACCCTTGAAACCCACTGCGCAGTCGGTAAAACCGTGGTCTTGAAGGGTGAAGCGCTGGTTCTGGCGCCAAGCCGGAAATTCGACTGACGGGGCCGTCGTGCCCCATCCGGGGGACGATGCAAATTCATCAGCATTGGCAAGGGCTTGACCCATCTGCGCGCGGGGCATCCGTTGCCATGGGCAACTTCGACGGTATCCACTTGGGCCACCAGTCGGTGATCAACCTCGCCCGCACAGACGCACCCTTGGGCATCGTCACCTTTGAGCCCCACCCCCGCGAGTACTTTGCCCCCGCCTCCCCCCCCTTTCGCCTGATGAATCCAGAATCCCGCGCCAACCGGCTGACCAAACTGGGGGTGAAGCACCTGTTTCAACTGCCTTTTGATGCAGACCTTGCCGCCCTTACCCCAGAAGAGTTTGTCCGCGCAGTGCTGGCAAGCGGCCTGGGCATATCCCATGTTGTCGTTGGGGCAGACTTCTGCTTTGGCAAAGGCCGCAAGGGCCGTGCTGCCGACCTGCAAGCTCTGGGCAACACTTATGGTTTCTCCACCACCATCGCCCCATTGGTCCAATTCGGAAATCACGAAATCTCCTCCACCGCCATCCGACAAGCCCTGACCGAAGGCCGGCCCCGCGACGCCGCCGCGATGCTGGGCCACTGGCACCGGATCGAGGGGGAAGTGATCCACGGCGAAAAGCGCGGCCGCGAACTCGGATATCCAACCGCCAACATGTCCGTCGCAGGCTTGCATCTGCCCAAACTCGGCGTCTACGCGGTGCGGGTTGATATCCTGACCGGCCCGCAAAAAGGCAGCTACATGGGGGCGGCCAGTCTGGGCGTGCGGCCGATGTTCGGAGTGAACACGCCTAATCTGGAAACCTTCCTGATTGATTTTAAAGGCGATCTTTACGGCCAACACCTGAGCGTTGCGTTCGTCGACTACCTGCGGCCTGAGTTGAAGTTCGAAGGCCTGACGGCCCTCATCACCCAGATGGCTGCAGATACCGACAAAGCCCGCCAGATTCTTTCCGCGCTTTGACCCCTTTCCTTTCCTGCCGGCAAAGGCCACGTTGCGCCCATGACGAAGCTTCGCCCCAAGTTCTGGGAAACCGTTCCCTTGCGCAAAATGACCGCCCCCGAGTGGGAGGCGCTGTGCGATGGCTGCGGCAAATGCTGCCTGAACAAACTGGAGTTTGAGGACACCGGCGAAGTGGAGTTCACCCGGGTGGCCTGCCGTCTGCTGGATGGTGAAACGTGCCAATGCAGCCGCTATGAAACCCGGCGTCAGTTCGTGCCGGAATGTGTGTTTCTGTCGCCGAAAACCCTGCCGAAAGTAGCGTATTGGCTGCCCCGCACCTGTGCATACAAGCGGTTGCACGACGGACACCCCCTGCCCGACTGGCACCCGCTGCTGACTGGCGATCCTGAAAGCACGCATGCGTCGGGCAATTCGGTGCGCGGCTGGACGGTGCCGGAATACGACGTGCCGGAAGAAGAATGGGAAGACTATATTATTGAGGAGCGGCCCTGATGTTTTTTGCCTCTGACAATGCCTCTGGTGCCGCACCCGAAGTAATGGCCGCCCTTGCCCGCGCGAATGACGGCTATGCGCGGTCTTACGGCGATGATGCGGTGATGGACGGTGTCCGCGCAGAAGTGCGACGTGTGTTGGAAGCGCCCGAGGCTGCGGTCTATCTGGTGCCGACCGGGACGGCAGCCAATTCCCTGTCTCTTGCAATAGGGTGCCCCCCTTGGGGGGCCGTGTTCTGCCACCAGCACGCCCATATCGCCGAGGATGAATGTGGTGCGCCGGAATTCTTCACTAACGGCGCAAAACTCGCCCTGGTGCCCGGTGCGCATGGCAAGATGATGCCCGAGGCGTTGGCAGGAGCACTTGGCCGGATCGGGGCGAGCGGCGTGCACGGGGTGCAGCGCGGCATGTTGTCGATCACCAATGTGACCGAGGCGGGCACGGTCTATACCCCCGCCGAGGTGGCGGCACTGACCGCGCTGGCGCGTGAAAAGGGGTTGCCCTGCCATCTGGACGGTGCGCGGTTCGCCAATGCGCTGGTCGCAACCGGGGCGACGGCGGCGGAAATGACGTGGAAAGCGGGCATTGATGTGCTGTCGTTCGGTGGCACGAAAAACGGCTGCATCGGGGTTGAGGCGGTGGTGATTTTCGACGCCGCCAAGGCCTGGGAATTTGAGCTGCGGCGGAAGCGGGCGGGCCATCTGGTGTCAAAGCATCGGTTCCTGTCGGCGCAGTTTGCGGCCTACCTCGCGGATGATCTGTGGCTGCGGCTTGCGGATCACGCCAACACCATGGGTGCGCGGTTGGCGACGGGGTTAGAGGCCACACCCGGCGTGGTGCAGCGCCATCCGGTGCAGGCCAACATGATGTTTCCCGAATGGAGCGTTGGCGGCCATGCCCGCGCCAAGGGCAAGGGGGCCTTTTACTACGAGTTTGATGCCCCCGAGGGGCGCGAAGCGGCGCGGCTGGTCACGTCATGGTCCACAACGGAAGCCGACGTGGACGGGTTTTTGTCGGCTTTGCATCCGTGATCAGTGATGGGCAAATTGCCCATCCTACGGGGTCAAGTGGGTTTGAACGGCTGCTGCCATAGCGGACGGGTGGGTGATGGGCACCATGTGGCCTGCGCCGGGGACGACCAGCCGGGTGGCACTGGGCAAGCGCGCCATCAGCGCAGACTGCACAGCGTCTATGATCGGCGGACTGTCGGAACCTTCTACCAGCAGCACCGGAACGTGCAACGCCTCTAGCCGACCATAAGACAGCAGACCCGCCGCATCGTAGAGCAGCACCGGGTTCTGCGCCACGATGTGGTGGATGCGCGCGGTCATGTAGCGGCTTTGACGGTCTGGCAAATCGGCAAATGCCTCCCCAGATCCCCAAGCGGCATGGAACATAGCGGTGGCACGGGGCAGGTCGCCGGTTGCCAGAACTTCAGCAAACTCCAAGTGTTGTCGACGGAATGGGGCATAGGCGGGGTGCGTCTTGGCGGCGGCGAACAGCACGGGTTCGACCAGCATCAGGCTGCGCACAAGGTCTGGTCGCTGCATCGCAAGGCGCAGGGCGACGGTGCCGCCAAAGCTGTGACCAAACAGATCGATGGGCGCACCACCACCGATCCGTTCGGCCAGATCAATAGCAATTGCGGTGGTCAGGGCGTGCAGGTCGGTCACACCATCCCAGTCGGGCGCGCGGCCGTGGCCCGGTTGGTCAAGGGCGGTGATCGTGACGCCGCGAAGCGCCTCGGCCAGACCGGACCACGCACCGGAATGGGCCAGCGAGCAGTGCAGCGCCAACACTGGGCGGGCACCGCCCCTGTCCCAGGACCGCCACGGGGTCAGGTGGCCTGCAATCATGTCTTCCGGCATTTACAGCTTGCCCGCGAGGTACAGATCCAAGTCTTCCAGCCGATCCTGCCCCCAGAAAATCTCTTCCCCCACCACATAAGACGGCACACCGAACACGCCCCGCGCTACGGCTTCCTCCAGATTGGCAACATACGTATCGGCAGCGGACAGCATGTGGCGGTCAGCGACGCCTGAGTCAAAGCCGTGCGTCACCAGAAGGTTACGGACCACCTCGTCATCCGCAATATTGCGCCCCTCGGCCCAAACAGCGCGCAGAAAGCCCTGCACCAACCCTGCCAGATCACCACCGCCCGCCTTTGCGGCTGCGATGATGGCATAGGACGCAGGTGCCGGATTCACCGGGAAGAACGCCGGCTGCAAGGTCAGGGCAACCCCCCGTTTCACCGCCGCCCTGCGCAACTCTTGCAACCGATACGCCTTGCGCGCCGGGTGACGATCCCCCAGCAACTGCCCCCCGGTACGCGGAAACAGGGCGGGCGCATCCAGCGGGATATAGCGGATGGTTGCGCTGTGGCGGGTTGCCACCTCCTCCAACCCCGCCCCGGCGAGATAGGCGAAAGGGGACATGGGAGCGAAAAAGTAGTCGATTTGCGGCATTTGCTATGTCTTTCCCCGGCAGCGGTTTGCAAGACCCTAGCCGGGTGATAAGCGGTGTCAACGCTGCGATTCCGTCACCCGGAGATAAAGATGCCCGCCATTATCGAGCCGAAACTGATTGCGGGGAATGCGAACCAATCCCTCGCCAAAGCCATCGCCCGCCGCATGTCCATGCACAGGGGGATGAGTGTCAATCTGGTGGACGCGCGGATCGAACGCTTCAATGATGCCGAGATTTTCGTTGAGGTGTTTGAGAACGTGCGCGGCGAGGATATGTATATCATCCAGCCCACATCGAACCCGGCCAACGACAACCTGATGGAACTTCTGATCATGACCGACGCGCTGCGCCGGTCTTCAGCACACCGGATTACCGCCGTGATCCCCTATTTCGGCTATGCCCGCCAGGATCGCCGCGCCAAAGCCCGCACGCCGATTTCCGCCAAGCTGGTGGCGAATATGATCACCGAGGCCGGGATTGACCGGGTGCTGACGCTGGATTTGCACGCCGCACAGATCCAGGGATTTTTCGACATTCCAGTGGATAACCTATATGCAAGCCCAGTGTTCGCTCTGGATATCGAGCATAATTTCAAAGGCCAGATGGAAGATCTTATGGTGGTGTCGCCCGATGTGGGCGGTGTCGCCCGGGCGCGGGAACTGGCAAAACGGATAAACGCGCCGCTGGCGATTGTGGACAAGCGCCGCGAAAAGGCTGGCGAGATTGCCGAGATGATCGTGATCGGCAATGTCGAGGGCAAGAAGTGTATCATCGTGGACGACATCTGCGACACCGCAGGCACCTTGTGCAAGGCTGCTGAAGTGCTGATGGAGAACGGTGCTGTCGAGGTTCATTCCTATATCACCCACGGGGTCTTGTCGGGGCCAGCGGTAGAACGGGTGACAAATTCGGTTATGAAGTCGTTGGTGATCACGGATTCGATCGAACCTACCGCAGCCGTGCGGGCCTGTTCGAACATTCGTATTGTGCCGACAGCACCGATGTTTGCGCAGGCGATTTTGAACATCTGGAACGGAACATCAGTGTCGTCTTTGTTCGAGACCGATACTTTGGTACCGATCTATGAGGGCATGTATCAGCGGACCTGAAATTTTTGGGGAAGGGCAGTGGCCAATCATAGATGGGCGGGCTCGCCCATCCTACGCAACATCCCAATCATCTTCATCTCGCAGCGCACCTATCGCTGTCCAGTCGGCGCGGACCCGTGCCACACGAGTGTCGCCCCATGTGCGAAACACCAGATGAAAACCCGTGGCCGTGATATTTTCGGCGGTGATATCCGCGCGCGAGTTGGCCTTGTTGTCCATATCCCACATGGAAATGCCGACCATCACGGCCGGCACATTGCTAAACGGCTGCTTGAAGCCCACAAGATGACGGCTTTCGCGCGGACCATTGCCTGTCCACATGACACCATCGTCAGCAAAATCGGAAAACAGGACTCGCGATCCTTGCACAATGCCAACCGCCGATGAAATGCGTTTCATACTTAAATCCCCCCAACTATGCCAAGATAAGTGGGAAAACAGGCAAATGTTAGGTGTGAAAATCAAAAAGGCCCCGACAAAGCGGGGCCTTTTCACCTACGATTGCGGGTCAATGCCCGGTCGCAACTTTCAGGGCCAGCATGTCGCTGATCAACTTGTCACCGACGTCACGGTCAGCCGACAGACCAGCCACATCGCGGGCCTCGGCAACCAAAGCATCAAGCACGGCCAGGGTTGCCTCCTCCAACGGGATGGCGCGTTCAGCGAGCACCGACACGCCGGTAGCACTGATTTCGGCGAAACCACCAGTCACGACATAGGACTTGGTCCCATCCGTACCGACCGCCTTAAGAATACCGGGGCGCAGCGTGGTGATGGTGGGGCTGTGCCCCTCCATCGCCGTCAGATCGCCGTCTGCGCCAGGAATTTGTACCTCGATGGCCTGAACAGAGGCAAGCCTGCGTTCCGGCGACACGAGGTCGAATTGCAGGGTGCCTGCCATGATGCCCCCTTAGGCCGCTGCCGCAGCCAGACGCTGCGCTTTTTCGATCACTTCCTGAATGCCGCCGACCATGTAGAAGGCCGCCTCGGGCAGGTGGTCATATTCGCCCGCAACCACGGCCTTGAACGACGAGATGGTTTCTTCCAGCGGAACCTGCTTGCCGTCTGACCCGGTGAAGATCTTCGCCACGTCAAAGGGCTGCGACAAGAAACGCTCCAATTTGCGTGCACGGGCCACGGCCAGTTTGTCGTCTTCCGACAATTCGTCCATGCCAAGGATGGCGATGATGTCTTGCAGAGATTTATAGCGCTGCAACACCTTCTGCACGTCGGTTGCGACCTTGTAATGTTCCTCGCCGATGATCAGCGGGTCCAGCAGACGCGAGGTGGAACCCAGCGGGTCCACGGCCGGGTAGATGCCCTTTTCCGAGATCGAACGATCCAGAACCGTCGTTGCGTCAAGGTGCGCGAACGAGGTTGCCGGTGCTGGGTCGGTCAAGTCATCGGCAGGAACATAAACGGCCTGAACGGACGTGATCGAGCCGTTCTTGGTCGAGGTGATACGTTCCTGCATCATGCCCATGTCAGTCGCCAGTGTGGGCTGATAGCCAACGGCAGACGGGATACGACCGAGCAGAGCCGACACTTCCGAACCTGCTTGGGTAAAGCGGAAGATGTTGTCCACAAAGAACAAAACGTCAGCGCCGGTTTCATCGCGGAACTGTTCTGCCATGGTCAGGCCCGACAGCGCGATACGCATACGCGCGCCCGGTGGTTCGTTCATCTGGCCGTACACCAGCGCGATTTTCGACTTGGTCATGTCTTCCAGGTCGATAACGCCGGATTCGATCATCTCGTGATAAAGGTCGTTGCCTTCACGGGTTCGTTCACCCACACCGGCAAACACCGACACGCCCGAGTGAACCTTGGCGATGTTGTTGATCAGCTCCATGATCAAAACCGTCTTGCCAACGCCAGCACCGCCGAACAACCCGATCTTGCCACCTTTTGTGTAGGGGGCCAGCAGGTCGATCACCTTGATGCCGGTCACGAGGATCTGGCTTTCGGTGGCCTGTTCGGAAAAACCGGGCGCAGGCTGATGGATGGACCGGGTTTCGGTCGCGTTGACCGGGCCGCGTTCATCCACAGGCTCGCCGATCACGTTCATGATGCGGCCTAGGGTTGCCTTGCCGACAGGAACCTGAATGGGGCTGCCGGTGTCTGTCACAGGAGCCCCGCGCACAAGACCTTCGGTGGCATCCATAGCCACGGCGCGAACGGTGTTTTCGCCAAGATGCTGGGCCACTTCGAGAACCAGTTTCTTGCCGTTATTTTCGGTGACCAGTGCGTTCAGAATTGCGGGAAGATCGCCCGTGAACTGCACGTCAACCACGGCGCCGATCACCTGAGTGACCTTGCCTGCCGTGGCAGCGCTTATTGGTGCTTGTGCCATGTCGTTTCTCCAGTTCGTCAGAGCGCTTCAGCGCCCGAAATGATTTCGATAAGCTCTTTGGTGATCGCAGCCTGACGCGAGCGGTTGTAGATGGTCGTGTATTTGGTGATCATCTCGCCGGCGTTGCGCGTCGCGTTGTCCATCGCGCTCATTCGGGCACCCTGCTCGGAGGCCCCATTTTCCAGAAGGGCGGTAAAGATCTGCGTAGCAACCCCGCGCGGCAGCAGGTCGGCGAGGATCGCCTCTTCGCTGGGTTCGTAGTCATACAGGGCCGAGGCACCGGTCGCCTCAAACTTGGCCGGGATGATCTGCTGCGCAGTTGGGATCTGGGCGATCACCGATTGGAAGCGGTTGTAGAAGATTGTCACCACATCGCAATCGCCAGCGTCAAACCGGGCCAGCACATCGCGGGCAATGGCCTGAGCGTTGACATAGCCGACACGTTTCACCTCGGACAGATCAACGTGACCCACCAAATAGGCCGAATAGTCGCGGCGCAACTGTTCGCGGCCTTTTTTGCCGACGGTCAGAATTTTAACCGTCTTGCCTTCGGCGATCAACGCGTTGGCCTTTGCGCGGGCAAGCCGCACGATGGTTGAGTTGAACCCACCGCACAGCCCGCGTTCTGACGTCATCACGACCAGCAGATGTACCTTGTCGCTGCCCGTCCCGGCCAACAGCCGGGGCGCGCCCGCGGATTGGCCAACCGAGGCCGCAAGCCCGCCCATCACCGCTGTCATCCGCTCGGCATAAGGCCGGGCGGCTTCGGCAGCTTCCTGGGCGCGGCGCAGTTTTGCCGCAGACACCATCTGCATCGCCTTGGTGATCTTGCGCGTGTTTTTCACGCTCACGATCTTGTTTTTCAGGTCCTTGAGGCTTGGCATGCGCTATCTCCCCTGCCCCGCCCTCAGGCGAAGTCTTTCGCGAATGCGTCAAGTTCAGCCCGGATGGCTTTTTCCAGATCGCCCGCCACTTTGCGGTCGTTCGCGGTTATGTCGGCCAAAAGTGCTTTGCCGGTTGTGCGCAAGTGCTTGAGCAGACCGGCCTCATACCGACCAACGTCCTTGATCGACACCTTGTCCAGATAGCCAGCGGTGCCTGCATAGATGACGCAGACAATTTCGGCACCGGTCAGCGGCGCATATTGCGGCTGCTTCATAAGCTCGGTCAGACGCGCACCACGGTTCAGCAGGGCTTGGGTCGAGGCGTCAAGGTCAGAGCCGAACTGTGCAAAGGCCGCCATTTCGCGGTACTGCGCCAGTTCCAGCTTGACCTTGCCAGCCACCGATTTCATCGCGTTGGTCTGGGCGGACGACCCCACGCGGGACACCGACAGACCGGTGTTCACAGCCGGGCGGATGCCTTGGTAGAACAATTCGGTTTCAAGGAAGATCTGGCCATCGGTGATCGAGATCACGTTGGTCGGGATAAACGCCGAAACGTCGCCGCCTTGGGTTTCGATGATCGGCAGCGCGGTCAAAGAGCCTGATCCGAAATCAGCGTTCAGCTTGGACGAACGCTCCAACAAGCGGCTGTGAAGGTAGAACACGTCGCCCGGATAGGCTTCACGGCCCGGCGGTCGGCGCAGCAGAAGCGACATCTGACGGTAAGCCACGGCCTGCTTGGAAAGATCATCATAGATGATCAGGGCATGACGGCCATTGTCGCGGAAGAATTCGGCCATCGAGGTTGCCGCGTATGGGGCAAGAAACTGCATCGGCGCGGGGTCAGAGGCGGTTGCTGCCACCACGATCGTGTATTTGATCGCGCCGGTTTCTTCCAGCTTCTTCACCAACTGCGCCACGGTCGAACGCTTCTGACCGATAGCGACATAGATACAGTAGAGTTTTTTGTATTCGTCGTCGCCAGCAGCCTCGTTATACGACTTCTGGTTCAGGATGGTGTCCAGCGCCACAGCGGTTTTGCCGGTCTGACGGTCGCCGATGATCAACTCGCGCTGGCCACGGCCAACCGGGATCATGGCGTCCACGGCCTTCAGGCCGGTTGCCATTGGCTCATGCACGCCTTTGCGCGGAATGATGCCCGGGGCCTTCACGTCAGCCACGCGGCGCTCTGTCGAGACAATCGGGCCTTTGCCGTCAATCGGGTTGCCCAAACCATCCACAACACGGCCCAGCAGGCCGTTGCCAACCGGCACGTCCACGATGGATTTGGTGCGCTTGACGGTGTCGCCTTCCTTGATGTCCTGATCCGAACCGAAGATCACGACACCGACGTTATCGACTTCAAGGTTCAGGGCCATCCCGCGGATTCCGCCGGGAAATTCGACCATCTCGCCGGCCTGCACGTTGTCAAGGCCATGAACACGGGCAATGCCGTCACCGACCGACAACACGCGGCCAACTTCGGCCACTTCGGCATCCATACCAAAGTTCTTGATCTGCTCTTTCAGGATCGCAGAGATCTCGGCAGCTTGAATTCCCATCACCCAACCTCTTTCATTACATTCTGGAGAGCCGCCAACCGGGCCTTGACCGATGTGTCGATCATGGTGGACCCGAGTTTCACGACAAGACCGCCAATGAGGCTTTCATCGACGGTGGTTTTCAGTTTGACGTCCTTGCCGATCTTCGCTTTCAGCGAAGCGGCAAGAGTATTTTCCTGCGCAGCGCTCAGCGGCGCTGCGGCGATCACTTCGGCAACAACTTCGCCCTTTTCATCCGCAATCCGGCGGCGCAGATCGGCCAGCAGTTGCGGCAGAACAAACAGGCGGCGCTTTTGTGCCATCAGGGCCAGAGTGTTGGCGACAAGGCCCGACAACCCCATTTTGGCGGCAATCGCAGCAATCGCGTTCGCCTGATCTTCCCGCGCCACCATGGGCGAGGCGATCATGTCGGCAAAGTCAGCGCTTTGCCCCATAGCCGCATCCAGTGCGTCTACATCAGCCTCAAGGGAGGCTAGCGCAGCCCCCTCTTTGGCAAGGTCAAAAACTGCCGCGCCATAGCGCCCGGCAATGCCCAGAGAGATTGAGACTGGTTCGGACACAGCATCCCTTCCACTGTCTTACCCCTGCCCAAACCATCAGCAGACCAAGGTCCACCAACGGCGCATACGAGGGGTATGCGTCTGTCGATTTTGCGCGTCTCTAACAGAGCACGTGCCACCCCGCAACCGGGTTACGCCGCAATTCGTGAACAGCGATTAGATGAATCATGCTGCAGTCTGGCGTACCCCTGCCGGATCGGCCTTTTTGCAACTTCAACCAGGATCAAAGCGTTTCGGAGATTAAATCAAACCGACTTTGCGACGCGATAGTTTCGCAAATGGAAACAACAGGCCAAGCGTTTGCTGTCAGGGCTTGGTGCGCGTCATGGCGGGCACAGGGTCTGCCTGACGGATGCCCTCCAAAACCTTCAGCGGGCGGCGCACGGCTGCAGCAATGCCGCCGCGTGTGGGCGCGTAGACCTGCTTGCTGGCCTCGACAATCAAAACGCCGCCAGCAAGCCACGGCGCACGCCGCCCTAGCCTTTCCCAGAAATCGGCGGTGCGCAGCCAGAATCGCGCCTGTGAAGGCGGCGCAAACAGCACTGAAAGATTGCGCTCTGGCGTGAAAGCGTGGCGACGAAGCTGCGCTTCAAGCTGCGCCAGCGAATAAGGGCGGCCGTAACCAAACGGCGTGCCATCCCGGCGCGACCAAAGCCCTGTGCGGTTGGGCACAATGAACAGCGCCCTTCCCCCCGGTCCCAGCACGCGGTGCGCTTCCTCCAGCACGACCGAGGGTTGCTCTGATGTCTCCAGCCCGTGCATCAAAACCAGCCGGTCCACAAAACCCGTGGACAGCGGCCAGTGGGTTTCCTCACAGAGCACAGACACGTTTTCCATCCCCGCAGGCCAAGGCATTACCCCTTGCGGTCCCGGCATCAAGCCTATCACCCGGCGCGCGTCGGCAAGGTAGGGGCGCAGCAAGGGTACCGCAAAGCCAAACCCTGCCACCGTTTGCCCAGCGATCTTGTCAGGGGCAGCAGGCCAAAGCCGCACCACCTGGTCGCGGATCGCGCGCTGTGCCACCCGGCCAAGCTGCGTGCGGTAGTAGAAATTGCGCAGGTCCAGCACGTCAAGGTGCATTGCGGGCGAAGCCTCCTTTGGCGATGCTGGGCGCATCATATCGTCTGGCGATGCTGGTAGCATCATGTCGTCTGACGATGCTGGTAGCATCATATCGTCTGAAAGGCCAAAGACCATGCCACTTGAATTGCTGACAGTGCCCTGCCTGAAGGACAACTATGCCTATCTGATCCACAACACCGCCACCGGGCAGACGGCGGTGGTAGACGTGCCCGAGGCCCCGCCGATTCTGGCTGCACTGGCATTCAAGGGCTGGACCCTGACCGATATCCTGATCACACATCACCACTGGGACCATATCGACGGTGTGGAACCCTTGCGCGCAGCCACGGGGGCCGCCGTCTGGGGCGCTTATGCCGATGCGCACCGCCTGCCGCCGTTGGACCATGCACTGTCGCCCGGCGATACCCCCACGATCTGCGGCGAACAGGCCCGGATTTTCGACGTGTCCGGTCATACCATCGGCCATATCGCACTGTATTTTCCCGCCAGCGGCTATGCCTTCACCGCCGACAGCCTGATGGCGGCAGGCTGCGGGCGCCTCTTTGAAGGCACGCCTGCCCAGATGCGGACCAGCCTGTCGCAGTTTCTGTCCCTGCCCCCAGAAACTCTCATTTGCTCGGGCCATGAATACACCACGTCGAACATCGCTTTTGCCCTGACCCTTGAACCCGCCAATCCCGCGCTTATCTTGCGATCTGTCGAGGTTGCGGCGGCCAGAACGGCCAACCGTCCTACCGTTCCCTCGTCCCTGTCGGTCGAGCTTGCCACTAATCCATATCTGCGTGCCCACCTGCCGCAGCTCAAACAAGCCATCGGCCTGCCAGAAGCCAGCGATGACGATGTTTTTGCTGAAATCCGCGGCCGGAAAGACAGGTTCTGATCACACGATGCGCCCCTTCGATCACATTTGACGTGACCGTCATGTTTATTCGCAGGGGCAGCGGAAATATCGCTTGAAGTGCGGCAAATAAAACCGAACTTTAAGACATAGAGGCCACGGTTGGTTGGGCCACACACGGACAACCGACCCGCAAAACAGGAGCACGGGAACAGTGCCATCGTTTTCGACCACACTCGAGCAAGCCATACACGGTGCCCTGGCCCTGGCCAACGCCCGTCGCCACGAACTCGCCACGCTGGAGCATCTGCTTCTGGCGTTGCTGGACGAACCCGACGCCGCCCGAGTGATGAAGGCGTGTTCGGTCAACCTGGATGATCTGCGCAAGACACTTGTCGATTTCATCGACGACGATCTGTCCACTCTGGTGACCGAAGTGGAAGGGTCAGAAGCGGTTCCCACGGCGGCTTTCCAGCGCGTGATCCAGCGCGCAGCCATCCATGTGCAGTCGTCGGGACGCACCGAAGTGACCGGGGCAAACGTCCTTGTCGCCATTTTTGCCGAACGCGAATCTAACGCCGCCTATTTCCTGCAAGAGCAGGACATGACCCGCTACGACGCGGTGAATTTCATCGCCCATGGCGTGGCCAAAGACCCATCCTTTGGCGAAGCCCGTCCCGTGCAAGGGTCCGAGGAACACCACGAAACACCAAAGGCCGAGGCAGGCGAGGCGAAAGAATCCGCCCTTTCAAAGTATTGCGTCGATCTGAACGTGAAGGCGTTGAAAGGCGACGTCGACCCCTTGATCGGCCGCGATGCCGAGGTGGAACGCTGCATTCAGGTTCTGTGCCGCCGTCGCAAGAACAACCCGCTGCTGGTGGGTGACCCGGGCGTGGGTAAAACGGCGATTGCCGAAGGACTGGCATGGAAGATCATCAACAAGCAGACCCCAGAAATTCTGGCGCATGCCACGATCTACAGCCTTGATATGGGGGCGCTGTTGGCCGGCACGCGTTATCGCGGCGACTTTGAGGAACGCCTGAAGGCGGTCGTCAAAGAGATGGAAGACCACCCCGACGCGATCCTGTTCATCGACGAAATTCATACCGTTATCGGTGCCGGGGCCACATCGGGCGGGGCAATGGATGCCTCCAACCTGCTGAAACCCGCGTTGCAGGGCGGCAAGCTGCGCTGCATGGGGTCGACCACCTACAAGGAATTCCGTCAGCACTTTGAAAAGGACCGCGCTCTGTCGCGCCGGTTCCAGAAGATTGACGTGAACGAGCCGTCCATCCCGGATGCGATCAAGATCCTGATGGGTCTGAAGCCGCATTTTGAAGAGCACCACGATCTGCGCTACACCAACGACGCCATCAAATCGGCGGTGGAACTGGCGGCCCGGTATATCCATGACCGCAAACTGCCCGATAGCGCGATTGACGTGATCGACGAGGCCGGGGCAGCACAGCATCTGCTGTCGGGCATCAAACGTCGCAAAAGCCTTGGGGTGAAAGAGATAGAGGCTGTCGTTGCCAAAATCGCCCGCATCCCGCCAAAAACCGTGTCCAAGGATGATGCCGAAACGTTGCGCGATCTGGAAAAGACCCTGAAACGCGTGGTTTTTGGTCAAGACAAAGCGGTTGAGGCCCTGTGTTCGGCGATCAAACTTGCTCGCGCTGGCTTGCGTGAACCGGAAAAGCCCATTGGTAACTACCTGTTCGCAGGCCCGACCGGCGTGGGTAAAACCGAGGTTGCCAAGCAACTCGCATCGTCTTTGGGCGTGGAACTGATCCGTTTCGACATGTCGGAATACATGGAGAAACACGCCGTTTCGCGTCTGATCGGTGCGCCGCCCGGCTATGTCGGCTTTGATCAGGGCGGCATGCTGACCGACGGCATCGACCAGCATCCGCATTGCGTGCTGCTGCTTGATGAGATGGAGAAGGCTCACCCGGATGTCTACAACATCCTGCTGCAAGTGATGGACCACGGCAAACTGACCGATCACAATGGGCGAAGCGTCGACTTCCGCAACGTGATCCTGATCATGACGTCGAATGCAGGCGCGCAGGAAATGTCGAAATCGGCCATCGGTTTTGGCCGTGACAAGCGCACGGGTGAAGATACCGCAGCGGTTGAGCGCACGTTCACGCCTGAATTCCGCAACCGTCTGGACGCGGTCATCAGCTTTGCCTCGCTTGGCAAAGAGGTCATTCTGCGGGTGGTCGAAAAGTTCGTTATGCAGCTTGAGGCCCAGTTGATGGACCGTGGCGTACATATCGAGCTGTCACCCGAGGCGGCAATCTGGCTTGGCGACAAGGGCTATGATGACAAGATGGGTGCGCGGCCGCTTGGCCGGGTCATTCAGGAACACATCAAGAAGCCTCTGGCTGAAGAACTGCTGTTCGGGAAGCTGGTCAAAGGTGGATTTGTGCGGGTGATTGTGGTCGATGATGCCATTGTGCTGGAGGTTGAAGAACCTGCAAAGCCCCGTCTGACCGGGCAAAAGCCACCGCTTCTGACGGCGGAATGACCCGGGCTGTCGCCCTTGCTTTGATATTGGCCCCGGTGCAAGCCGGGGCCTTTGACTTGGCATTTCCCCTTGATTGCACCTTGGGCGAGACATGCTTTATTCAGCAATTCATGGACCATGACCGAGGCCCATCTGCCACCGATTTCACTTGTGGGCCGCTATCCTATAACGACCATTCCGGCACCGATATCGCCCTGCCATCGGACGCTGCCATGGCTGAAGGTGTCGCTGTGCGCGCCGCCGCCGCTGGCACCGTCAAAGGGATGCGCGACGGAGTGATTGATATCCGCGTGTCCGACCCTGCCGCCCCGCCGCTGAACGGGCGTGATTGCGGCAATGGGGTGGTGATTGATCATGGGCAAGGCTGGGAAACCCAATATTGCCATATGAAACAAGGCTCTGTCCTTGTGCGCACGGGCGATGCCATCTCCACGGGTCAATCCTTGGGGCTAGTCGGGCTGTCAGGCAATACCGAATTTCCCCACGTGCACATAACCGTTCGCCACAACGGCGCGGATGTAGACCCCTTTGCGCCGGATGCCACCACCACCTGTGGTTCGGTCCCTGCAGCTGATCTGTGGACCCCAGACATTGCCTACACCCCCGGCGGGCTGATCAGCGTCGGCCTTGCGTCCGCTGTGCCAGAGTTTAGCGCAATCAAGGCAGGTTTGCCGGCCGAGGTGATGACACCGCAAAGCCCGGCGCTGGTGTTGTGGGCCTACTTTTTTGGCAACCAAGCGGGCGATCAGCTGCACCTTGCCCTCACTGGTCCGGGCGGCGTGGTACTGGATGAAACCGCAGATTTGGACCGCACCCAAGCACAGGCATTCCGCGCTGCGGGCAAGCGGCTGACGGCGGATGAGTGGCCCCCCGGCACCTACACCGCCACTGTCACGCTGTTGCGCGATGGCGCTGCGATTGACACCAACAACCTGACACTTACGCTGCAATAATCAGCGTTCCGTCAGTTTCAGTTCAATTCGTCGGTTCTGTGCCCGCCCCTCAACTCCACTGGCAACAGGGCGATATTCGCCAAATCCGGTGGCGGCCAGTCGGTCGGGCGGAAAGCCCAGCTGGTTCTGCATATACCGCACCACCGATAACGCGCGGGCCTGTGACAATTCCCAGTTGTCTCCAAACTCACCTATCCCCGATAGCGGCACATCATCGGTATGACCATCAACCCGGATGATCCAGTCGATGCCATCTGGGATATTGGCCCTGACTTCATTCAGAATTTTGACGACCCCCGCAATCTGCGCTTGGCCCTCCGGCCCCAGTTCGGCAGCGCCTGCACTGAACAAAACCTCGGACGAAAACACAAACCGGTCGCCCACCACACGCACGCCTTCACGACCGGCAAGCAAGGTAGACAACTGTCCAAAGAATTCAGACCGGAATTTGGCAAGGTCCAGATTGGCAGTCTCCAACCTTTGCCGTTCTGCGGCCTCCAGCTCTGCGCGGCGTTTTTGTTCGGACGCCACCTGCGCAAGAGCCGCGTTCAACTGGCTGCCAAGCGTATCAAGCTGCACCTGCGCCTCGGTGTCCTTCGCGGAACTGGCATCCAAAAGCCCCTGCAACGACCCAAGCTGCGACCGCAGTGCCGAGATTTGCTGGTTCAACAATTCCACCTCACGGGCGGCTTTCACCGCTTTATCCTGTTCGGCGGTCAGAACCTGTGCGGCGGCGGCCAGTGCGGCTTCGCGATCAGTAGCGCCCTTGGCAGCCTCGGTGCGCGCAGCCGCAAGCAAGGTCAGGGTTTCCTCGGCGCGTTTGCGTTGTTCCTCCAGCGCCAGCGTCATCGCGGTCAGTTCGGTACCCGCGCCTTGCAAACGCGCGCGCAGGGCTTGCAAAGCGGCGGCATCGACCAAACGTGCCGCCTCGGCGTCGGAAATCTGTGACTTGGCAGCGGTCAGATCAGCGTCACTTTTCACCCTTTCCTGCGCCAAAAGCGCCTCCAGAGCCTCACGTCGCGCAGCCGCCAGACGGGCGGCTTCAACCCCGGCGTCAATCTCTCCGCGCGCCTTGGCGAGCGCCAGATTTAGCGCTTCGGCGTCGGATATCAGAACCGATTTTGCAGCCTCCAGATCCGCGACAGAGGCGGTCAATTCGCCCACCTGCCCGCGCGCGGCATCGCGTTCGGCCAGCAGAGATGCAACCTGTGCCTCAAAACTGGCGACGCGGGCCGCAGAGTCTGCCAACGCGTCTTCGGCTGTCGTCAGTTGCGCCCCAAGCGATACCGCAAGGGCAGCCTGCTTGTCGCCCTCTGCCTCGGCTGCGGTCAGGCTGGCGCGCAGCGACCCTACTTCCGTGGTCAAAACCGCAGCGCGGCTACGTTCCAGCCCCAAGGCATCGGCCAGCGACGCCACCTGCGCAGTCAGCTCATCCAGCTCGGTATCCTGCGTGGTGATGGCGTCGCGCAGCACCGACTGCATCACGGTAAAGATGGTCAGCACGAACATCAGAACCATCAGCAGGGTCGTCACCGCATCAACAAATCCCGGCCAGATGATCGAACTGTCGCGTTTGCGAGACAGACCCATGGCTTAGCCCCGCCCCACAGCGCCGCGCGAAAGCTGGCGGATAGCGGCAGTCAGGCCGGTCAGATCGCTGCGCAAATCGGCAACGCTTTCCTGCCGGCCCGCCGACATCTCCTCTAGTATCCGCAGCAACAACACGTCGATCGACCGCAAGCGCATGCGGGCCTCTGCGTCAGAATGGGCGCTGCCTTCCGCACTGGTCAGCGCAGCAATCAACCGTTCCTGACCCTCGGCAATCCGGTCGAGCGCTGCAGCCTGCCCGGCCTCAGCCTCCATCCGCTGAGTCATGCGGTCCACCGAGTCGGCCAACTGGCCAATGCGTTCATCGACCAAACCCCGACTGACGTCGGACTGCGTATACAGCAGTTGCAACGCCTCCATCTGGCCAGCCATATGGTCCAGCACTGCGTTCACCGCAGACTCGCCGCTCTCAGATTCTCCCGAGGAAAAGCCGACGCGGGTGATCGACGACAGCCATTCTTCTAGTTCGCGGTAGAATCGGTTCTGGCCGTGGCCCGCGAACAGTTCCAGCAAACCCACGACCAAAGACCCGGCCAACCCCATAAGCGATGATGAAAATGCCGTGCCCATGCCGCCAAGCTGCGCTTCCAGCCCGCCCATCAGCTTGCCGAATACATCAAGCCCGGTCTCGCCATTCTTGGGGGCCAACGAGCGAATGGTTTCGACCACAGCAGGCACGGTGGTCGCAAGACCCCAAAAGGTGCCCAGCAAGCCCAGAAACACCAGCAGGTTCACCAGATAGCGGGTGATATCGCGGGCTTCGTCGATCCTTTGCGCCACCGATTCAAGGATGGACCGCGAAGAGGAGGCCGAGATTTGCATCCGTGCTCCTCGGGATCTCAGCAATGAGGCCAAGGGGGCAAGCAGGCGCGGCGGGGCTGCGGCCTCATAGCCCGGGGCGTGGCGGACGAAATTCTCAATCCAGTAGACCGATTGTGCCAATATCCAGACCTGCCAGAAACAGGTTGCAATCCCCAGCAGAAACACCCCGGCGATCAACCCGTTGAGGTAGGGACTGGTGCGGATGATTTCCATCACCTGCCCGTGGATCAGCCAACCGCCCGACGCAACCAGCGCGCTGACGATCAGCATGGTGGTGATCGCCCGGATTGGTTGACTAAATGTTGTTGTCACCTCGACAGAGGGTCGTTCCATCCGGTCTTGCCTGCGCGTTATTCTGCTTTGGCTGCCATTGTAGCAGGGCCACGCGCACTGCCAAGCAATTCCACGTCAGTTGTCTGTATTGCCACAGATTTCACGTACCCGTGTGGCCAGCCAGTCAAGGTCAGGATCGGTCAGCCCCAAAGTTGTCAAATGCTGGGCGGTAAACCATAGATAATCGCGGTTTGGCCCCCGCCCACCAGTGCTGCGGGCGATGATCTGCGCCTGCTCCTCCAACTCCAGCCCGCCGCAATACTGGTCATGGGTACGGTCGATTACATAGACCAAGGCAAGCGTGCCGTCCTCCAACGCCACCTGCGCCTCAAGATAGGCCGAAGAAATCAACTCGCGGGCGCGCAGGGCGGCCAGTGTGTCATCCTCATGTCCCGACTGCACCCGAAACGCCACGCCGTCACAATAGGCCCCGTTGCCTGCGTCCAGTGCCAGTACCAGCCCCGGGGCATCAACTGACCCGCGATGATGGATCGACCGCATGCAAAAGCTGCGCTGCCAGCCATGTACCCGCGCAACCCGCTGTTCGGCGACCGGAAACCCCGGGTCCCAGATCAACGATCCGTAACCAAACACCCAAAGCGCGTCCATCGCTGGCCCTCCCGTCTCTAGCCTTGTAGACATCAGGTCGAGGCGGATGAAAAGGGTCGGGCAATGCGGTGGATGATCTGGGTGGTGTGTGGTCTGGCCGTGCTGTGGGGCGGGTATTGGTTTGTCGGCTCCACGGCGCTGGAGCGCGCCACTGCGCAATGGTTTGCGGATCAACCTGCACAGGGGCGCGAGGCGAGTTACAGCAGCCTTGCGGTGGACGGCTTTCCAAGCCGCTTTGACATGACGATCACCGATGTGCATCTGGCCGATCCTGCGAGCGGCTTTGGCTGGGACGCGCCGTTTGTGCAGATACTGACCCTGTCTTACACCCCGTGGCATGTCATCGCGGCTCTGCCCAACAGCCAGACCCTGCGCAGCACCGCAGGCGATATCACCCTGCAATCGACCAAGCTGCAAGCATCGGTCGTCGTCATCCCCGGTCCTGCATTGGCTTTGGATCACACCACATTGGTGGGCAGCACGCTTGCTGCCGCTGGCCCCGGATGGTCGCTTGGCGCGGCAGAGATGCGGCTGGCCTCCCGGCGCGATCCGTCGCGTGATGACGCGCACCAGATCGGGGTTGAGGTGCTGGGCCTGACCCCCGACCCAGTGCTGATAACTGCACTTGGCCAGAAGTCACCTTTACCAGGCACTGTAGACCGCCTGCATCTTGATGCCACTGCAACACTGACAGCCCCGCTGGATCGATATACAACCAGCGTCCATACCACTGAAATCGTGGTGAAAGAGGCGCTGATGGTGTGGGGCGATCTGACCCTGAATGCCAGTGGTACGCTGGTGGCAGGCACCGATGGCCGTGCAACAGGGCGCATCGTCGTGACGGTAGAAAACTGGCGATTGCTGATCCCGGTTATGGTAGCGGCGGGTATGGTTGACGCGGGCGTGGCCCCCACGGTGGAAAACATGATGGCTGCTTTGGCAAAGCCGGGCGCCACGGCGTTAGAGCTGCCGATTACTTTCGCCAACGGCAGGATCAGCCTGGGCCCGCTGCCGATCGGCATCGCCCCACTTATGTAAACCATTAAATTTTCTTATAATTTTCGTCCTCTGTTCGAAGATATCCCACGAGGCTAGCGCATTTGCCGTGGCAATCGGGGGGGGGGCCACCTCCCCGTTCGCCGCCAGCCTCAAAACGCGTCACCGGCAGTACGACCCGTTCCTATGTGCCGCCGTATCAAAGTGCATATGGTCTTCGTGATAGCCATCAGACCCTGGCCCAAGCGTGGTGCCAAACACTCTGCAAGCCGCTTTGTAAGCCGGACGCAAAGTCTTGAAGTTGCGCACCACGCTTAGCGCTTTGCCATTTTCCAGCACAACACCTGCAATATCAATCGCGCGGCCCCGACCATGTTCGCTGATCTTGGCCCCGCGCACGTTGTTGCGACTGCGGCAGATGTAATGGGCCGCCACCGTCAATTCCACCGCGCCATTGCGGCCAAGCGTAGGTTGCAACCCATCCTCGACCCAGCGTTTCAGCGCCTTTGCCGTGGGGCAATCAATCGCCGCAGCCTGTGACAGCCGCACCCCCGCCACTGAAGTGACCCGCACCGGATCGGCCAAACCACAGCCTTTTATCTTGGCTTTGATCGGCGACATCACCTCGCCCTTGATATCAGGATCGCCGCAAACCGAGCCTTTTTTCGACGTGGTGGCGTTGCGCGATGGTTTGACACGTACCGCTGCTTTGATCGGCACCCCGCCGTCCGGCCGGGCTTTGGGGCGTAGCAGGCCACCGAACAGCCCCTTGGGCGCAGTTGCCGCGGCCTCTGCCTGTTGTTGCGGCGCGGGTTCAGGCCCGTTCAACCCTTGCGGTCGTGCGCGCGGGCGCAGCGCGGCCAAAGCGGTATCGACTAATGGCACGACCACGGTCGCCTCCGTCTGCACCACAGTCCGGGACAACGGTCGGGGTGATGACGTCATGCCTTCGGCACCCGCCTGCCCCGCGAAAATGCCGATGACCATGACTGCCAGAATACGCCGCAAACCCTAACCCTTTTTTGCTACCCGCCCAA
>JANNNF010000038.1:0-7238 GCA_031398405.1 Rhodobacterales bacterium
ATGGCAGCCTTGCCCAGCCACTCCTGATCGCCCATCTGCGCATGCTGCAGGTAGGTGTTTTTGATATTCTGAGTGTCATAAGCGGTCAGACCGGCGAAGATCAGTACACCAATCACAGACACCGCAAATGCCAGCGCCGACGAGGCAAGAAAGATGTTCACGATCGAGGCCACGATCAACCCGATCAGGCCCATCATCAGGAACGTGCCCATGCCCGACAGGTCTTTCTTGGTGGTGTAGCCGTACAGCGACAGACCCGCGAACGCGATTGCGGTCACGAAGAACGTGGTGGCAATCGACGTGCCGGTATAGACTGCAAAGATAAAGCTCAGCGACAGGCCCATGGCGGCGGCGTAAACGTAGAAGAACAGTTGTGCTGCAGCCACCGACAGACGGGGAAGCAGGGCGCCAAAGGCAAACACCATGATCAGCGGCAGGAACATCACGACCCATTTAAGTGGGGTCGAAAAAATCGCAGCCAGCAGGGCATCATTGGTGCCAACGGCCCAAGCCACGCCACCTGTGATCGCCATGCCCACAGACATAAGTCCGTAGACCTTGTTCATGTGAGCACGCAAGCCTGCGTCGATGGTGGCGGTCCGCGACCCTACGCCGACCGGCCGGGTTGTTTGAAAGTCAGCCATGGGTATCCTCCGAATTTGTTCTTGGGCGGCGGTGAAGTCAGACCACACAGCCGTATGTTGCCAATATCGGCAAGCTTGCGCGCATTTTCAAGGATTTCCCGAAGAAAATGCGCAAAGGGGCTTTGACTTAGCGATTCCAGTGGTGCGGCACGTCCCACAGCGGCTTTTCAGCCTCAGTCAGGGCGGCGGCACGGGTGAGGCCAATGTCGGCCAAGGCCCAGTCGTCAAGGTTTGCAAGCGTCTGGCGCTGTCGGTGTGCAGCAAGTGCATCCGTTGCAAGCCGAGTGAGACGGGTGAAGCTGCCAACCGTATCAACACGGCCCGTACGCACATGGCGGGTGGCAAGCGTTGCGGTGTGGAGCGAGGCAAACATGGTCTTTCCTTTCAGGTTTCATCAGTGTCTGTGATGCGGTTCTTCCGAAACATCAAATCACTTGATATGTGTACCCGAATCATTCACATTCTGGAAATGAATGGTTTTGACGCCTGCCATCAAGGTTTGTGATATGCCAAGAAATCTGGACATGACTGCGCTGCGATCTTTTGTTGCCGTGGCCGATGCGGGCGGGGTCACGCGCGCGGCGGGGTTTCTGAACCTGACGCAATCGGCGGTGTCGATGCAGGTCAAACGGCTTGAGGATATGCTGGCTGTCACCTTGCTTGACCGCAGCGGGCGGCAGGTGGGCTTGACGGCGCAGGGCGAACAAATGCTGGGCTATGCCCGCCGGATGCTTTCGCTGAACGACGAGGCGTTCTTGCGGCTGACCACAGATGTGCATGAGGGCGAGGTGGTGCTGGGTGTGCCGCACGATATCGTCTATCCGGCGATCCCGCAGGTTCTGCAACGCTTTGCCCGCGAATACCCCAAGATGAAGGTCACGCTGATCTCGTCGTTCACCCGTGTGCTGAAGGCACAGTTTTCGCGCGGCGAATGTGATGTGATCCTGACCACCGAAGATGACGTGGCCCCGGGGGGTGAGACTTTGGCCGAATTGCCCTTGGTCTGGGTCGGGGCGCCGGGCGGGGTCGCGTGGAAAACCCGGCCGCTGAAACTGGCCTATGAACACAACTGCATCTTTCGCCAGGGTGTGCAGGCTGCGTTGGACGAGGCCGGTATCCCTTGGCAGATGGCGGTGGAAAGCGACAGTACCCGCACGATTGAAGCATCGGTGTCTGCCGATCTTGCCGTTCATACGGTGCTTGCAGGGTCAGAGGCCCCGAATGTCGAACGCGTTCAGCATGGCGGGGCTCTGCCCGACCTCGCGCGGATGAAGGTCAACATCTACGTTGCAGACCCGGTTCATTCGCCGACCGTGGATGCGCTGGCCGACATGATCCGCCGGGCTTATGCGATCCGCGTCAAGGCTGTGGCGGCGGGGTAATTTCAATCACCACCTTGCCAGTGGCGGTGCGATTGCGCAAAAGGTCCAACCCTTCAGGCAAACGGTCCATCGGCAATAGGTGCGAGATGTGGGGTGACAGCCCCCCCGCCGCATACCACCCCATCAGCGTGGCAAGGCTGCTCGTCAGCAGGGCGGGCGCAAAGCGGGCATAGGCCCCCCACCAGAACCCCATCACCGAGATATTCTTGACCAACAGCAGGTTCGCCGCGACCTGCGGCACCGTGCCTCCCGCAAACCCGATGCACAGCATCCGCCCTTCGGGCCTGAGCGCGCGCAGGGCCGCGTCAAAGGCGGGGCCACCAACAGCATCATAGACGACATCAACCCCGCCCAAGGCCCGAAGAGTTTCGCGCAAGCCCGTGCTGCCCTCGGGCATGTCGCTGTCGATCAGCACATCGGCCCCGGCTGCTGCGGCCACCGCCAGCTTATCCGCCCCGCGGGCGAGGGCGACCACCCGCGCGCCCAATCGTTTGCCGATTTCAACGGCTGTCAGCCCGACCCCACCTGCGGCCCCGGTGACCAGCAATGTTTCACCGGGGTGCAGCCGTGCCTTGTGGGTCAGCGCCAGATGCGAGGTGCCATAAGCAATCTGAAATCCGGCGGCGACAGCAAAGGGCATCGCTTCGGGCAAAACCACCAACCGGTCCGCAGACACGACGGCATACTCCGCCAACCCGCCACGGCCCGCGTAAACCCCAACACGGGTGCCGGGCGGCGGCGCAGGCGTGTCAGGACCAAGCGCCACGACTGTGCCCGCAAATTCCAGCCCCATGGTGTAGGGTAAAGCGGGTTTGTCCTGGTAACGTCCCTGCGCCATCAGCAGGTCGGCAAAATTCAACCCGCAGGCCGCAACCTGAACCAAAACCTCACCCGGTCCGGGCACAGGCAAGGGAAGGGACAGCAAGACCGGCGGGGCAGTCAGATCGTGAATTTGCCAGGCGCGCATCATGTCGGATGTCCAGAGCTTGTATGAATTGCGCAACGCTAGGCTGCGAAGGCGCAAAAGACCAGAACGCCAGACGCGAATCTCAGACGCTTTTAAGGATAAGATTCGCAGAATGGCAACTTACCTAAGGGCAGCATATGCAATAAGCTTTGCAATTTGCAACACCCCTATAGGGAGAGTTCCACGCCCCCGGCGTGTCCTATAGGTGTTAACCGACAAACCCTGCTTTGCTTTTCTACATCTGTATAATTGGACATATCCAAAAGGACAGGTTTTTACCTACCCCAAATGTATTTTCACTTCCACGATGAAATATCCATGATTGGCACGATTTATGCTTATCTATTAGTGGGGAACCTTTAACAATGAAGCGGAGTATCGAATGAAACACCCTGTAGACGCCCATGTTGGCAAGCGGATCCGTCACCGTCGTTGGATGGTGGGGATGACCCAGCAACAGTTGGCTGACAAGGTTGGCATCAAGTTCCAGCAAATCCAGAAATACGAGACCGGCATGAACCGCGTCAGCGCCTCTCGTTTGTGGGATGTGGCAGATGCTTTGGGCGTGACGATCTCGTTCTTTTTCGAAGGTCTGGATGATGCGCGCGAAGGTGCGGGCAACGCACATACTGACATGATGGCCGATAAAGAGGCGCTGGAACTGGTGCGGTCCTACTATGCGATCCCGGAAGCCCAGCGTCGTCGGCTGTTCGATCTGGCCCGTGTATTGTCTGACGCAGCTTGAACGTTGCAGACTTCGTGACTGCTGACCCGCTTGACCAATTTGGGCCAAGCGGGTAGCGCCAAGGGGCGACAGACACGGCGGAGCATGTGCTATGAGAGTGATCGAAGCGGTGGCAGCAGACCTGATTTCCACCGCAGCCGAACTGGCAGATGCAGCGCGGGTTGCCACATTGCAGCATTTCCGGTCTGCCGGGTTGACCGCAGACAACAAGGAAACCCACAGGTTTGATCCGGTGACAGTCGCAGACCGCCTGTCGGAACAGCGCATGCGCGAGATCCTTGCGCGCCGCCGCCCGGACGACGGCATCCTAGGCGAAGAATTCGGGAGTTTGGCCGGAACATCCGGCCTGACATGGGTGCTTGACCCGATTGACGGCACCCGCGGTTATCTGTCGGGCACGCCGACTTGGGGGGTGCTGATATCCGTCGCCGATGCGGAGGGGCCGATTTATGGTATCATCGACCAACCCTATATCGGCGAGCGCTTTGAAGGGGGCTTGGGCCGGTCTGCAATGATTGGGCCATTGGGCGCGCGTGCTCTGGCCTGCCGGGCGGCACGGCCCCTTGCGGAGGCCATCCTGTTCACAACTTTCCCCGAGGTTGGCACGAGTGAAGAAGCTGCCGCCTTCCGCCGCGTCGCCCCCCGTGCGCGCCTCGTGCGGTATGGCATGGATTGCTACGCCTATGCGCTGATTGCTGCCGGGCAGATTGATTTGGTGATCGAGGCGGGCTTGCAAACCTATGACGTGCAGGCCCCGATTGCGGTGATCGAGGCCGCAGGCGGGATTGTCACCGACTGGCAAGGGCGGCCTTGCCACAACGGCGGCCAAGTGCTGGCAGCGGCCAACGCGGCCATTCATGCCGAGGCCTTGGCCCTGCTGAACGGCTGATCTCCGGAAAGCAAAAGTATTGCAGGAATAATTTTAGGGGGGCTTTCCGCCCCCCTCGCCCCGGCCCGAGCCGGGGCTCACCCCCCGAGGATATTTTCGCCAAAGTGAATGCGGGCCAATCGAAAAGCGGGCCAATCGAAAAGCGGGATTGTCAGGGGGCGGGAGGGTTGGCTATCTTTGGTCTGCGCGAGGCCTTACCCTTTCTGTCGCGCCGGGGTTTGTCCTCCGAAAGGGTTTTGGGGGACCGATGGCTGAAATTCTGATCCGTGGGGCTGTGACGGTTGTCACGATGGATGGGCAGCGTGCCGAAATTGCGGGTGGAGACGTGCTGCTGCGCGACGGGGCGATTGCCGCTGTGGGCACCGGGCTTCTCACCTCGGGCGAGGTGGTTGAGGCCGCAGGTTGCGTGGTTACGCCGGGGTTGGTGAACACGCATCACCATCTCTACCAGACCCTGACTCGCGCCGTGCCGGGCGGGCAGGATGCGCTGCTGTTTGGTTGGTTGCAGACGCTGTACCCGATATGGGCGCGCTTTGGGCCGGAGGAGATGTTTATCTCGGCCCAAGTGGGGTTGGCTGAACTGGCGCTGACCGGGTGTACGATGACCTCGGATCATTTGTACCTTTTCCCCAACGGCTCGCGGCTGGACGATACCATCGCAGCGGCGGCAGAGGTTGGCCTGCGCTTTCATCCCACCCGTGGGGCGATGAGCATTGGTGTGTCGGATGGCGGCCTGCCCCCAGACAGTCTGGTAGAGCGTGAGATGGCTATTCTGGAGGACATGATCCGGGTGGTGGATGCGTTTCACGATCCGTCAGAGGGCGCGATGATCAGGGTGGGGCTGGCACCCTGTTCGCCGTTTTCAGTATCGCGCGATCTGATGCGCGAGGCAGCAGTTCTGGCACGCGACAAGGGGGTCATGCTGCACACCCATTTGGCCGAAAATGACGAGGATATTGCCTATTCGCAGGCCAAATTTGGCTGCCGCCCAGGGCAATACGCTGAAGACCTCGGCTGGACCGGGCCGGATGTCTGGCACGCGCATTGTGTGAAACTGGACCCGCGCGAGATTGCGCTGTTTGCGGCGTCGGGCACCGGGGTGGCGCATTGCCCCTGTTCGAACTGCCGGTTGGGGTCGGGGATAGCTCCGGTGCGCCTGATGCGGGATGCTGGGGTGAAGGTGGGTTTGGGGGTGGACGGGTCTTCGTCCAATGACGCGGGTAGTCTGGTTGGTGAGGCGCGCATGGCCATGCTGCTGCAGAGGGTCGCACGGGGGGCCGATGCGATGTCGGCCCGCGAGGCGTTGGAGATTGCCACGCTTGGTGGGGCGAGGGTGTTGGGGCGCAGCGATTGTGGGTCGATCGAGGTGGGGAAGCGGGCAGACATTGCGGTTTGGGATGTGTCGGGGGTGGAAAGCGCGGGGTCTTGGGATCCGGTGGCGCTGCTGCTGGCAGGGCCACCCCGGGTGCGGGATCTGTTTGTGGAGGGCCGGAGCGTCGTGCGGGGGGGACGGATGGTGACGATAGATCTGCCCCTGGTCGTGGAACGGCAAAACCGGCTGGCGCGGGCCTTGATGCGGTGATAGCGGGCTGGAAACGAGAAGGTTGGGGGCGACATGTCACATAACTTTGAAACGCAGCGGCGCGACACCTATGCCAGCTTCAAGAATACCCAAGGGGTGAAGCTGCCGAAAGAGGCAGTGGTGGAGTTCTTGTTCTTTATCGAAGAGCTGGATGCCAACTGGAAGGCCCTTGAAAAGGCGCTGCAAGCGGCGGGGTTTCGGACCAAGCGGTTGGAGGATGGGGTCAGTCTGGTCGCGTCCTTTGGGCCGATGCCGGTGACGCCTGAGGCGATCTGGCAGCAGGAACGCGAGGCGACCAGTATTGCCCTGAAGCATGATTTCTACCCGGATGGGTGGGAATTGGCGGAGTGATGTCCCGTGGTGGGACAAGTGTTGAGTGTTTGGTATCAAGGGGTTGGTGGGCAAGCGTAACGGTTTGTTAACTTTCGAAAACAGAAGTCGCCTTGCATCCGTGTGGTTTTTGCTCGGATGGGTGGGAGTTTGGCGAACAAAGGGACGCCACAACAGCGTCAACCGGGTGTTTGATTCCTAGACCTTAATGGCGCGTCCTTCGATTGGAGTGGAAGGCGGCACCATGGGCAGAGTCTTTGTGGCAACGCCGCCTTGACCAAGGCAAACGTGTCGGCCGGTCTTGTTTTGCGAGCATCTTAAAGCCGGATTACCGAAGGTGAACAGCAAGGTCAGTTGACAGTATTGCCCATTATTTCTATTATTCTAATTATATCGAAGTAATGATACTCTCACAGGCACATATGGACATTCCGCTGACCGCATCCCGGCTGGAAGCGTTGGGAAACCCGACCCGGTTGCGGATCTATCGTTTGCTGGTTCGCGCGGGTGAGCCCGGGCTGGCAGTGGGCCAGATACAGGACAAGATCGGAATCCCTGCCTCGACCCTGTCACATCATTGCCGTGCGCTGGTCAGTGTCGGTTTGGTCCAGCAGGAACGCGTCGGCACATCGCTGATTTGCCGGACCAATTATGCGGTGATGCGGGGGCTGCTGGATGATCTGGCTGCTGAATGTTGTG
>JANNNF010000060.1:0-4304 GCA_031398405.1 Rhodobacterales bacterium
GATGCGCACGCCCGCAGGTGCTGCGCCAAGGGCGGCCAGCAGCAGGGCCCCGGGGGGCAGGTCGCCCTCGGCCACGGGTTCTCCCGCCTTGCAGGTTGTACAGACATGCAGTGTCGCCGCCATCGTCATCCGTTCCAAATCGGGGGCTAATGGGGGTGCGCATACCGGACCGGGGCCGCAAAAGCGGGCCACCTGTCGGTTGCGAAACACCCCGTTCGCCCGTCAGTCATCTGTCGCTGGCAGGTCTCCCGGCTTGCGGATGCAGGGGATGCCCCCAACGGTCCGACCCGCCTTCCCAGCCCGCAGAGGGCCAGTGGCAAAGGGGCGCGCACCTTTCCGGTCACGGTCGCGGGGGCGGCTGCGCTTCGGTCTTGTCCCCGCAAGGGTCGTAAAACCTGTCGCATTCCCTTTTGGCCTGCCTTACGACAAGCACCAGCGTATGTGCCCACCTGTGCCACAAGCCGGGCCACTGTCAAGGACAAGGACCGCCGAGATGACCGATGTAAACGACATATCCGTGCCAATGCCCTTATCTGATGACGCTCGCCACGCGATCAAGATGGCCAAAAAGAAGGCAGCGCGTGACAAGATCATGGCGACAAAATCCGGCGAAAAGGGCCTGATCATCGTGCATACCGGGGCGGGCAAGGGAAAATCTTCCAGCGGGTTTGGCATGATCCTGCGCTGCATCGCGCATGAGATGCCTTGTGCCGTGGTGCAGTTCATCAAGGGCGCGTGGGATACGGGTGAGAGGCGGCTGATCGAGGGGCATTTTTCCGACCTGTGCGAGTTTCATTCCATGGGCGAAGGCTTTACCTGGGAAACGCAGGATCGCGCTCGGGATATTGAAATGGCCCGGAAAGGCTGGGAGAAAGCCAAGGACCTGATCCGCGATCCCGGCATCCGCATGGTGCTGCTGGACGAAATCAACATTGCGTTGCGCTATGAGTATCTGGATGTGGCGGACGTGGTGGCGTTTCTGGCCGCCGAAAAGCCCCCCCTGACTCATGTGGTACTGACCGGGCGCAACGCGAAAGACGCGCTGATCGAGGCGGCCGATTTGGTCACCGAAATGACATTGATCAAGCATCCGTTCCGGTCCGGAGTGAAGGGGCAGCCGGGGGTGGAGTTCTGAGAGTGGAGGTTAGCGGACAGGGTGTTGGGGGCCAGCCCCCTCGCGCCTTCGGCGCTCTCCCCCGGGATATTTATCGCCAAAATGAAAGCAACAATTTGTTAACTTTGGTCGGGCAGAATGACAGTGCGGTACAGGGAGGGATCCCGATGACCGCCCAGAGTGAAAGCGCCGCGCCTCCCCCGAGCAATCGGCCCGAGGCGCGGTGCCGACCAACTGAACTCCACAATTTCATTTTGGCACTAAATATCCCCGCCGGAGGCTTCTGCTGTTGTACCACGCGCATCGCTGGGGCGTCGTTATGAAAGCCCTGATGGTCCAAGGAGCCGGGTCCAATGTCGGCAAATCCCTGTTGGTGGCGGGTCTTTGTCGGGCGGCAAAGCTGCGGGGCCTGTCGGTTGCGCCGTTCAAGCCGCAGAATATGTCGAACAATGCCGCCGTCACGGTAGATGGCGGAGAGATCGGCCGGGCGCAGGCGTTGCAGGCACTGGCCTGCGGGCTGGCAGCGCATACTGACATGAATCCGGTTTTGCTGAAGCCCGAATCCGAGACCGGGTCGCAGGTTATCGTGCAAGGGCGGCGGGTGGCGACAGTAAGGGCGCGGGATTATGCAAGCCTGAAGCCTGGTTTGATGGCCCCAGTGTTGGAGAGTTTCGAGCGCCTGAAAGCATCCTGCGATCTAGTGATTGTTGAGGGCGCGGGCAGCCCGGCAGAGGTCAATCTGCGCGCAGGTGACATTGCCAACATGGGGTTTGCGCGGGCGGCGAATTGCCCGGTGGTGCTGGTCGGAGACATTGACAGGGGCGGCGTAATTGCACAGATCGTGGGCACGCAAGCCGTGCTGGAACCGGGCGATGCGGCGATGATTGCCGGGTTCATCGTGAACAAGTTCCGGGGCGACGTGACGCTGTTTGACGATGGCTATCGCTTGATCGCGGACCGCACCGGATGGAGCGGGTTTGGGGTGGTGCCGTTCTTTGCAGGGGCGGCAAAACTGCCGGCCGAGGATGCGCTGGACCTGCCGCGCGGGGGGCGGGCCGGGAAGCTTTCGCGTCGCGGCCTTGCAATTTTCACGTATCGCCAATTTCGACGATCTGGACCCGCTGGCGCAGGAGCCGGATGTTAGCCTGAAGATGGTGCGGGCCGGAGAGGCGATCCCGGAGTGTGATCTTGTGATTCTGCCGGGGTCGAAATCTACTCGGGGGGATCTGGCGTTTCTGCGCGCGCAAGGATGGGACATCGACCTTGCCGCACATGCGCGCCGGGGGGGGTATGTGCTGGGGATTTGCGGTGGGTATCAGATGCTTGGGTCTGTCGTGCGCGACCCGGAGGGCATTGAAGGGCCTGCGGGAGAGGCGACGGGCTTATGCCTGCTGGATGTAGCAACCGACATGGTGGCGGACAAGCAGCTGACGCAGGTCGAGGCGCTGCATGTGGCTACAAATCAGACGATGCAGGGGTATGAGATTCACATCGGGCGCAGCGACGGGCCAGCTTGTGCGAGGCCTTTTGCGCGGGTGGAGGGCAGATCTGAGGGAGCGGTATCGCCCGATGGCCGCATAATGGGCAGCTACCTGCATGGCATGTTCACCAACGATGGGTTCCGGGCTGCGTTTCTGGCGCAACTGGGGGCGGTGCCATCCGGCCTGTCTTACGCCACGGGGATTGAGGCAACGCTGGATGCCCTTGCCGCCCACCTGGAGGCACATCTGGATGTGGCTGGGTTGTTGGCCCTCGCGCGCTAGCCGCGCGTCACCGCCGCCAGATGCCTGGCGAAATCGGGTGTCGCCATCAGCGCCTTGCACCTGGCAAAACGGGTGTTGGAATAGTTGCGGAAATCATCCGCCGGGTTGCCGTCGGCAAGTTGGATCAGGCCCCACAGCGTCCATAACAGGTCGCACATCGCCTTGTAGATCACCATGCGGCCCCGGTCGGCCGCTGGGGCCTCGCCGTCAAAATAGGCAGCCAGCATGGCCTCGTCCTGTTCTTCCTCAAACACGCCTTCCACCGACAGATCGCCGAGATCCCACATCGGGTCATTCATGCCAGAGTATTCCCAATCGACCAGCCACATCCGGCTGTCGGTATCGAGGAAGTTCTCGCACAGCGGATCACAATGGCAGGCCACCAATGGTGCCGGATATTTGGAAAGGGCCGCGCGGACGGCTTGGGTTTCGGCCAGCACAGCGCGGTAGCCTTCGGGCAAACTCACATCCTTGGTTGCCAGCAGCACGAGATAGCTGTCGATCATCGTGAACAGATCAAACCGCGCCGGGAACCGTGCATCCGACTGGTGCAGGGTGCGCAAGGCAAGGGCTGCGCGGGCGACGGCACCGCGGCGGGTCAGAAACCGGGCGGGGGTCATGGTGACAGAGGCCACGAACTGCGTAACCAATACGCCGGTCTTGACATCGGCCTCGATCAGCGCAGGGCTGGCCCCGACACGGGCGGCCTCCCTCGCGGCAACGGCCTCGTCCCTGCGGTTGATATAGGCCGCGGTGCCATCACCGGGGATGCGCAGGATATAATTGCCAAGCCGGTAGACGCGGTTGGTAAGTCCGCCCAAGCGGTCGATGGGGCCAGTGTACCCGACCAAGGCGGGTATGGTTGCGGCAACGCTGCGAACATCATCCGTCATCTTTCCGTGCCCTTTTCTGCGGACCAGAGCTGTCAAACAGGTTTCACCATTCCCGTGCCAAGGCTAGGCTGTCAACAGCAGTGAGGGAGTGTGGCATGACGGATCACCATGATGGCCATCTGGGGGCGGTTTACGGGGCCAAAAGTCCGGCAGCAGTCGCAGCCACCTATGATGCCTGGGCAGCCACGTATGATGCTGAAATGGCGCAAGCAGGCTACCGCCACCCGGCGATTGCGATGGCCTTGCTTGCCCGCCACGCCCCGCGCGGCGCAGGGCCGCTGCTGGATGCAGGCTGTGGCACCGGGTTGGTGGGCGAATGGCTGGGGCTGATCGGCTATCCGCTGGTCGAGGGGCTCGACATATCGCCGGGGATGCTGGAGGTGGCGCGGGCCAAGGGGGTATATGCGGCCCTTCATTGTCTGGCACTTGGGGGGGAGTTGCCGTTTGGCGACGGGGCGTATGGGGCAGTGATTTCCACCGGCGTGTTCACTACGGGGCATGTGGGGCACGAGGCTTTGGCTGCGCTGATCCGGG
>JANNNF010000154.1:0-1567 GCA_031398405.1 Rhodobacterales bacterium
CCGATGCCGTGTTCGGCGGACACTGACCCGCCCAATGCATGCACCAGATCGTGGACCACGTCTTTCACACGGTCACGCTGTGCGTCGTGGTCGGCGCGGGTGCGGCCCGGCACGGGGAAGACGTTATAGTGCAAGTTCCCGTCGCCCAGATGGCCAAAGCAGTTGATGCGCCAGTCACCAAGCCGCGCCAGCGCCTGCCCCGCCTGCACGATAAACCCCGGCACGGCCCCCAGAGGCAACGAAATGTCATGGCTCGACACAGCCCCAATCAGCCGGTTGGCCTCTGGTATCGCCTCACGCACCCGCCACAGCCCTGCCGCCTGCGCGTCTGATGTGGCAATCACCCCGTCCAGCACAAAGCCCGCCTCGGATGCCTCGTCGTATAGCCCCGCCATCGTCCCTTCGGCGTCCATCCCTGCCGCCAGCCCCAGTTCCACCAGCACCGCCCATTCCGGGGGTGTGGTAAACGGTTGGCGCACTTCGGGCAGCTTGTCGGTCAGGAAATCAAACCCTGTCCGCCCGATCAGTTCAAACGCCGATATCATGCCAGGCACCCGGCCCCCCATCATCCCCAGCAACTGCAAGGCCGCGTCTGGCCCCGGCACCACCAGCATCGCCACCACCGACGCTGCAGGCACCGGATACAGCCGCAAACTGGCCGCCGTGATCACGCCAAGCGTGCCTTCCGCCCCGATCATCAGGTGGCGCAGATCATAGCCCATGTTGTTCTTGCGCAGCCGTTTCAGCCCGTGCCAGACCTCGCCGTCCGGCATTACGACTTCCAGCCCCAGACATAGATCCCGAGCGTTTCCATAGCGCAGCACGTTGAGGCCCCCTGCGTTGGTCGCAAGATTGCCGCCGATCCGGCACGACCCTTCCGACGCAAGCGACAGCGGGAACAGCCGCCCCGCAGCCGTCGCATGGGCCTGAATGTCGGCAAGGATCATCCCCGCCTCGACCACTATGACATTCTCATCCGGGTAGACCCCCCGCAACGCCGCCATCCGCTCCAACGACAAAAGCAAGGGCGCGGGTCCATCGGGCATCACTTGCCCCCCCACCAGCCCGGTGCCACCGCCCCACGGCACGATCCCCACGCGGGCCTGTGCACAAGCCCGGACGATGGCCGCCACCTCGCCCACCGAACGGGGCAGGGCAACTGCGCCTGCAAGTCCGGTCCAGCGGCCCCGGGGTTCCTCCAGGTAGCGGGCTTGCGGCACATGCAGCGCATCTTTGGGCATGGTGGCAGACAGGTGGGCGACAAACTCGGCGGTGCAGGGGTTCAGCATGGGGCCTCCTTGGACGCCCACCCGTATCAGTCCAGAAACTGGGGTTCCAGCACCAGTATTGTCTGGCGTCCGGGCAGGGTAAAGCTTGACTGTTCGATATCCGGCCAGACAGTTTCAACCACCTCGAACGATCCAGACATTTCGGCCAGAAACACATTCAGCGAGGCCCCCGAAAACCAGTGCATCGGGATCACCACCGACGACCGCAGCCGGCGGACCACTTTGGCCATATCAGCCACCGCCATGGTATAGCCGCCATCCACTGGCACCATCACCAC
>JANNNF010000185.1:0-5610 GCA_031398405.1 Rhodobacterales bacterium
GATTTCGCGGCGATGGATTTTGCCACCCGCAATGCCTATCGCACAGCGATTGAAGATTTGTCGCGACACTCGGCGCAGGATGAGTTGGCGGTGACTGACTCCGCGCTTCAACTTGCTGCAGCTGGGCAGACTGACCGCGAAAGAGACCCTGGGTTTGGCTTGGTGGGCCGTGGACGCAGTACGTTGGAAGCAGTGGTGGGCTACAAGCCCCCGTTGCGCGCCCGCGTTTATCGCGTAGTGGCGCAGTGGGGCTTGAGCAGCTATCTGGGGGCGATCGCACTGCTTACCGGGTTGGTGATCTGGGCGGCGCTGGCGGGGGCGGGCGTGACGGGTTGGGCTTTGCTACCGTTGGCCATTCTGGCGCTGCTGCCTGCCAGCGATACGGCCTCGGCGTTAATCAACCACGTCGTCACCCGCACTGTCGCCCCGCGCCCGTTGCCGGGAATGGAGTTTTCAGACGGCGTACCCGCCAGTTTACGCACCATTGTTGCAGTACCGGTTCTGCTGGCCAACGAAGACGGGCTGCTGGAACAAATCGAACAGCTGGAAGTGCATCATCTGGCCAGCATCGGCGGCGCGGTTCATTACGCGTTGTTGTCTGACGGTCCGGATGCAGCGACCCAGACGACGCCCCTTGATGACGGCCTGATCGCCTTGGCGGAAGACGGGATTGCAAGCCTCAACCGGCGCTATCCGATGGAAGGTGGCCCGCGCTTTTTGCTGCTGCACCGCCGGCGCTTGTGGAACCCGGCCGAAGGCAAATGGATGGGCTGGGAACGCAAGCGTGGCAAGCTGCATGAAATGAACCGCCTGCTGCGTGGCGCGACAGATACCAGTTTTGTCACCGGTCAAGACACAGTGCCGCAGGATGTGCGTTATGTCATCACCCTTGACGCTGACACCCGCCTGCCGCGTGACACATTGCGCGCGCTGATCGGCAAGATGGCGCATCCGATTAACCGGGCGCGATTGGACGGCACTGCAAGCCGCGTGGTCGAAGGCTACGGGATCTTGCAACCCCGCGTGACGCCCGCGTTGCCAGTGGGGGCGGAAGGGTCAATCTACCAGCAGGTTTATTCCAGTGCCGGGGGGATAGAGCCCTACGCGGCGGCAATTTCCGATGTGTATCAGGATTTGTTCGGCGAGGGGTCGTTCACCGGTAAAGGCATCTATGACATCGACGCTTTCATGGCGGCGATGAAAGGCCGGGTGCCAGACAATACCATGCTTAGCCACGATCTGTTTGAGGGCATCTTTGCACGCGCGGCCTTGGCATCAGACATTGAGGTGATTGAGGACTTTCCGTCGCGGATGGACGTGGCGTCAAAACGCCAGCACCGCTGGGTGCGGGGGGACTGGCAGTTGCTGCCATGGATCGCGCGAGATGCCAGCATTCCGGCGGTCGGTCGCTGGAAGATGGTCGACAACCTGCGCCGGTCACTGATCGCCCCCGCGACGGTTGCTGCATTGCTGGCGGGATGGTTGCTGCCTGCACCAATAGCGGCACTGTGGACGCTGTTCATCATTGCGATGACGGCCCTGCCGCGCTTGTTGGGTCTGCCTCATGCTGTGTTGCCAAAACGTTTAGGCCTAAGCCTGAGCGCCCATTTCGCAGCACTGGGGCATGATGCGGTGATCGCTCTGGCGCAGATCGGGCTCAACCTGGTCTTTCTGGCCGATCAGGCGTGGCAGATGCTCGATGCCATCGCGCGCACAGTCATACGCTTGACGATCACGAAAAAAAATCTGCTGGAATGGATGACGGCCGCACAGGCCGAGGCGTCGCGCAGGCCAGGGGTTGTGGGTCAATACCGTAACATGGCGGGCGGCGTGGGGCTGGGTGTTGCCACAATTGTTGTGGCTTTGGCCCTGAACCCGGTCGTCTGGCCCGTTCTACTGCCATTCGCGCTGGCTTGGGTTCTTGCCCCGATCGTCGCATGGCGCATCAGCCGCCCCGATGCCCCGAAACGGGCCGCTGATCTGGCTGCCGCCGATGTGCAATCGTTGCGCCTGATCGCGCGCCGCACATGGCGGTTTTTCGAGACGTTTGTGACCGAGGCTGAAAACTTTCTGCCGCCCGACAACTTTCAGGAAACCCCGCGCCCCGTGGTGGCGCATCGCACGTCGCCCACCAACATCGGACTTTACCTTTTGTCCACCGTGACGGCCCGCGATATGGGCTGGCTGTCGGAACAGGATGCATTGGTGCGCTTGGAACAAACCCTGGACCGCATGGCCCAGATGCAGCGCTTTCGCGGGCATTTCTACAACTGGTATGACACAACTAATCTGCGGGTCCTGGACCCTGCCTATGTGTCGTCAGTGGACAGTGGCAATCTTGCCGGGCATCTGTTGAGCGTGGCGCAAGCGTGCAGCGATTGGGCGCAGCAGCCCGCTGCCGACCCAGCCTTGATCGACGGGTTACGCGATGCCTTAGACTTGGCCGTTGACGCAGGGCTAGCGCAAAGCCCCACATTGAATGCGCTGAAAGCGGCCCTTGCTCATGGTACGTGTGACGGCCTGATGCGCCTTGCGACTGCCGCCCACACAGAGGCTCTTTCCAGAGGCGACGATGTGTCGGAAGCTGCGTTCTGGACCTCTGCAATTGTGGAGCGGCTGCAAACCCCCGAACTGGCTCAAGATCGCAACGCGCGACTGATGGCCGTTGCAGCGGCGGCAGATCGCTTTGCGATGGAGATGGATTTTGCCTTCCTGCTGGATCCCGACAAGGAACTGCTGTCGATTGGTTTTTCGGTCACCACCAACACGATTGATACAAACTGCTACGACCTTTTGGCGTCCGAGGCTCGGCTTGCCAGTTTGATTGCGATTGCCAAGAAAGATGTGGAAACAAAGCATTGGTTCCGTCTGGGCCGAGCTGCCACGCCGATTGGTGCGGGGGCTGCACTGATCTCGTGGTCTGGGTCGATGTTCGAATACCTGATGCCGTCTTTGGTGATGCGCGCACCTGAAGGGTCTGTGCTGGCCCAGACAAACGCGCTTATCGTGGCGCGGCAGCAGGCCTACGGGCGCGCAATGGGAATTCCGTGGGGCATATCGGAATCGTCCTACAACGCCCGCGATCTGGAGATGACCTATCAGTATTCCAACTTTGGCGTGCCGGGACTGGGGCTGAAACGTGGCCTTTCCCAGAACAAGGTGATCGCCCCCTATGCCACTGGGCTTGCCACCATGGTGGACCCTGTGGGCGCACTTGCCAACTATGCGCGTCTTGCTGCCATGGGGGCTGAGGGCCGCTATGGATTTTACGAGGCGGTGGATTTCACTCCGGAACGGGTGCCTGAGGGCGAAGAGATGAGCATCGTGCGCAGTTTCATGGCGCACCATCAGGGCATGACCATCACAGCAATTGCGAACACAGTGCAAGACGGGCGTTTGCGCGCGCGCTTCCATGCGGTGCCGATGGTGCAGGCGGTGGATTTGCTGCTGCAAGAACGCGTGCCGCGCGATGTGGCAACCGCCGCGCCGCGCGCAACCGAAGTTGCAGTGACAGCCACCGACCCCACCGACGCGCCCAAAGTGCGCCGCTTCGACTCCCCCGCCACTACGCCGCCAACCGGGCATCTGTTGTCCAACGGGCGCTACGGCGTGATGCTGACCCCCACAGGTGCAGGCTACAGCCGCTGGCGTGATATGGCGATCACCCGTTGGCGCGGCGACCCATCGGTCGATGGGTTGGGCTCTTTTCTGTATCTTCGCGATGTGCAGGGCGGTGATGTCTGGTCTTCGGGGGCGCAGCCCATGGGGGTCGCCACGGACCAACATTCTGCCGTGTTCAGCGAACATCAGGCTGCATTTATTTGCCGTGGCAAGACCCTGACAACGACCACCGAAATCGTGGTCTCTGCCGAGGATGACGCCGAGGCCCGCCGCGTGACCCTGACCAACACGGGGCGGCGGGCGCGTGAAATTGACCTCACGTCCTACATCGAGCTGGTGCTTGCCCCGCAGTCGTCTGATATGGCGCATACAGCGTTTTCCAAGATGTTCGTGGTGACAGATTATCTACCCGAACTGGGGGTGATTATCGCCACCCGCCGACGCCGCAGCCCGGGCGAGCCAGAGGTGTGGGCCGCCCATATCGCCGTGGTAGATGGCAATGAAACTGCTCCGATGCAGTATGAAACAGACCGCGCCCGCTTTATTGGACGGGGTGGCAATCTCGGTGCCCCTGCGATGGCCACCGCCCCGCTGTCAGGCACGACGGGCACGGTTCTGGACCCGATCTTTTCGATCCGTCGCAGGGTGTCTGTGCCACCGGGCAGCATGGCGCGGGTCACATTCTGGACTCTGGTGGCCGAAACCCCCGCAGCCCTGCTGGAACTGGTGGATCGTCACCGTGATCCATCTGCATTTGACCGTGCCAGCACGCTTGCCTGGACCCAAGCGCAGGTGCAACTGCGCCATCTGGGCATCACCAGCAATGAAGCGGCAGATCTGCAAACCCTTGCAGGCTTTATCCTGCGCAGCGACCCGCGCCTGCGGGCTGGGTCGGGCCGGATCATCGCGGGGGCGGGGCCGCAGTCGGGGTTGTGGCAGTTCGGTATTTCGGGTGATTTGCCGATCGTGCTGATGCTGATCGACGATGCCGACGATCTGGGCCAAGTGCGGCAGGTGCTGGCAGCACATGAATATTGGCGCGCTCGGCAGATGGCGGTTGATCTGGTGGTGCTGAATGAACGCTCGTCTTCCTATGTGCAGGATCTGCAGATCGGGATAGAGGCCGCCGTGCGTGCCGCCCAAAGCCGTCCTCGTGCTGCAGGAGAGGCTCAGGGGACCATTCATGCCCTGCGCACTGATCTGATTACGCCGCAAGCACGCGCCTTGCTGCTGTCGGCGGCGCGGGTGGTGCTTGTTGCCAGTCGTGGCGATATTGGCCAGCAGTTGGATGCGCTGCCGTCTCCTGCTGTAGCCGTGGTGCCTGCGCTGTCGATCGTGACCGATGACACCCCCCGTTCGCCTACGCCTGCGCTGGAGTTTTTCAACGGCACAGGCGGGTTTGATGCCGAAGGGCGAGAGTACGTCACGGTTCTGTCTGACGGCGCCACAACCCCCGCACCGTGGATCAACGTGGTGGCAAACCCGAGTTTCGGCTTTATCGCTTCCGCAGAAGGCTCTGGTCCGGTCTGGGCCGAAAACAGTCGTGAAAACCAGTTGACCCCGTGGTCGAATGACCCGGTGATGGATGGCCCGGGCGAAGCTGTCTATTTGCGCGATATCGAAAGCGGGGCGTTGTGGACGCCGACCGCCCTGCCGATCCGGGGGAAGGGCACCTACACCGCGCGGCACGGCTTTGGTTATACCCGCTTTGACCACACCGCCCACGGCATTGCGGCTCAGATGGTTCAGACGGTGCCTCTGACTGACCCTGTTCGCATCACCCGTTTGACGCTGCAAAATAAGTCAGATCGGGTGCGCCGCCTGTCGGTGACCACCTATGCCGAATGGGTGATGGGGCCGTCGCGCAATGCGACCGCCGCGAATGTAACCACGGAACGTGACCCAGATACAGGCGCGCTGATGGCGCGCAACCCGTATGGAATGGCATTTCCGGGGCGGGTGGCCTTTGCCGATATCGGCGCGCAAGTG
>JANNNF010000224.1:0-4234 GCA_031398405.1 Rhodobacterales bacterium
CCGGCGGCGCCGGCGGTTCGGGCGGCACCGGCGGTTCGGGCGGCACCAAGGGCTCCGGCGGCACCGGCGGATCGGGCGGCACCGGCGGATCGGGCGGCACCGGCGGATCGGGCGGCACCAAGGGCTCCGGCGGCACCGGCGGTTAGGGGGGCACCCAGGGCTCCGGCGGCGCCGGCGGTTCGGGCGGCACCGGCGGTTCGGGCGGCACCAAGGGCTCCGGCGGCACCGGCGGATCGGGCGGCACCGGCGGATCGGGCGGCACCGGCGGATCGGGCGGCACCGGCGGATCGGGCGGCACCAAGGGCTCCGGCGGCACTGGCGGATCGGGCGGCACCAAGGGCTCTGGCGGCACCAAGGGCTCCGGAGGCACCAAGGGCTCCGGAGGCACCAAAGGCTCCGGAGGCACCAAGGGCTCCGGCTCCGGGTCTTCTGAACAGGCACTGCCGTCAGAGATGCCAGCGTTCGCTCTCTTTGCCGAAGACATGGCGTTGGAAGCGGACGATCCCGACCTCGCCAGTGATGCCAGCGCGCCCGAAGACAACACGTCAGGTACAGTTCTTGATGTCAGCGGTGAAGGTCCGCTGCGGCTCAGCAATGAACGGGTGTGTGCTGAAACCGGTTTGCAGTCAGGGACGGTCGAGTTCCTAGATGATCTTGGCAAAGTCGTTGGAAGTCACAATTATGAGGGCGTCGAGCACGTGGTACTGCTGGAAAGCGATCTCTACCAACCTGCCTGCGACCAAGACGAGCGCGACGAGGATGACAAGGATGGCGAGACAGATGCGTCTTCAGATGCAGACAGTCCTGATGATGATCTGGGGGACATCCTTGCTATGATGACGGAAGACCCGGATGAGCTGCAGCACACTTGCGAAGGCGATGATGAGGACGTTTGGCTCATCTAAAAGTAAGCATTGCCATCACACGATCGGGGCCGGGCATTTTGCTTGGCCCCCCACAATTCGACCAACCAGATCAAGCGTAAGGGGCCGCTAGATCGGCCGAACCAAGGGCATCAACGTGTGGCCCGCCTTTTGCGAATTGTATTGGTGGAACTCTTTGACCGGAATCGCGATGCCATGGTCGGGCGTACATCCCTTTTCCTTGACCGCCCCGAACAGAGCGGCTGCAATCGAGGGCCCGCCGTCCGCAAACAGATAAGCACGGCGCGCCACTTCGGCCTCGGCAATCGCAGCGATCCGGTTGTGATGATCGAAGATGACCTGCGCGATCTGGTCGGGCACGGCAACGAGCCCTGCCTGCAGTGCCGCCACGCGCGCCGGACCCCGCCCCATGGCCGTGCCGATGTACTGTGCAAGCGGGCACAACAGCGCCAGCGCTGCCGTGCTGGCCTGCGTCGGCCAAGCCTTGCGCTGCGCATGGATCGTCAGCCCGCAATCCGATCACGTCATCAGCGCAGACTCCGGCATGTTGCTGAGCGCCAGAGCATGCGCCCCGCACGCGCGCGCCGTCATCGCCATCATCAGGGACCCGGCCGTGCGGGTCGTGGTGCCTGACGAGCGCAGCGTAATCACAAGCACATCGGGGCCCGGTGTCTGGTGCTGGTATTAGCACAGATCCCGCGCATGGTTCGGCTCGCACAGCACTCCGCTCACTTCCAGCATCAGGCGTGCGCCGAACAGTAGGCGGGCGACGCTGCGGCAATTCTTCGGGCTCGGGCGGCGAACCGGATCGCCGCTGGGGAAGAACATCGTCCGAGGTTAGAGCGCGATGCCTGCGCAAGCACCGGTATTGCGGATATGGAGGCGCATTGCGTCACGCGCGGCATTTGCATCATTTGCGGCAATCGCCGTGATGATCTGGCGATGCTCGGAAACAGAATCGCGCATACGACTGGGGTTGGTATGGGGGATGGGTTGGCGTTGGGTTTCCGACAAAAGACCCTGCACCGTTTCATACATCATGCGCAGCATCTTGTTGCCGCAGCATTCCGCGATGGCGCGGTGAAAACGGAGATCCGCCTCGACGTTTGCAAGCAGATCCCCGGCAGCCCAGCAGCGTTCCATCTCGTCCGTAAACTCGACCAACACAGCCAAAGTCGTCGGTGACATGGCACGCGCGGCGTTGGCGATGATCTGGCCTTCCAGCATCAGGCGGGTTTCAAAGACGTCGGCCATGGCGAAGCTGTCAGAGTAGCGCCATTTCAACGCTTCGGTCGACTCGTTGCGCCCGGCCGTCACATAGGTGCCGCGCCCCGGTTCGGTCTTGATCAACCCCAGGGTTTCCAGCGTCAGCAGGGCTTCGCGCAAGGAGGCGCGGCTGACATTGAAGTGTTCCGACAGGACTCGCTGCGACGGAATTTGATCACCGGGCTTCCATTCGCCATCCAGAATCTTTTGCTGCACGCGCCGCGCCACAACCTGGGGCAGCGGGCTCCAACCAGCCGAAGCGGAGATCATTGATTTCACTGCTCGTTTCCTTTTACGCCCGATCAGGTTCGTGTGTTGCTGCTAGCCATATATTCTTGCAATCGCAAACTTCACGTGTTTCATTTGGCCTTACCGGTCAGACCGGTTCGACCGCAGTATATAGACGGAACAAGGAAAGGACCAAAGTTATGATGAGAAGAATGTTCATGCAGGCCGCAGCGATTGGTGCGGTGCTATCATTTGGCGCGATGGCATCTGCGCAAGACCTGACCGTTGGCGCAAACGTCGGCAACGTGCCGTGGGAATTTCAGGATGACACCGGCGCGATCGTAGGCTTTGAGATCGACCTTGCGACGGAAGTTGGCAAGCGACTGGGGCGCGCGGTGAAGTTTGAGAATATTCCCTTCAATGGTCTGTTCTCGGCGGTGCAATCGGGGCGCATTGATATGGCGGTGTCGTCGATCACCATCACGCAAAAGCGCCTTGCCGAATTGAGCTTTGCCCAGCCCTACTATGACAGCGACCAATCGTTGACTGTGACTGCGGCCAGCGGCTTGACCGGTTTGGATGATATGAAGGGCAAGGTGATCGGCGTGGATACCGGGTCAACCGGTGATATCTGGGCGACCGAGCATTTGGCCGAGTATGGCTTTGCCGACATTCGCCGCTTTGAGGGTCTGGCCCCTGCTATGCTTGATCTGGGCAACGGGCGCATCGACGGCTACATCAGCGACATTCCGGCCTTGCAATACTATGTGAAGGACAAGCCGCAGTTCACCGTCGTGGCGCGCATCCTGTCGGGCGAACAATATTCGATGATGTTCGCCAAGGACGCGCCTTTGGCCGCCGAAGTCAGCGCTGTTTTGACCACGCTGAAAGAAGAAGGGTTCCTGGCTGCAACCCACAAGAAGTGGTTTGGCACGGACGCCGAGGCCAGCACCTCGACCGTGACGGTCATGGACATGCCTAAACTGAAGTAAGCGTGCGAACCTCGGGGGCTGCGCCCGGCGCGGCCTCCGAATGCAAGGCAGGGGTAAACGAGGCGTATGGAACTCATAGATACTTTCTTTAACGTGCCGGTGCTGATCCGCACATTTCCGCTGCTGATGCAGGGGCTGTGGATTACGTTGCAACTGGGCGTGGTCAGCATAATTGCGGGTCTTGTGCTGGGCTTGGCGCTTGCGCTGCTGCGGCTGTATGCGCCGGTCTGGGTGCAGGTGTTGGCCAAGATCTACATCAACTTCATGCGCTCGATCCCACTTTTGGTGCTGCTGATCATCATCTATTACGCCTTGCCCTTTGTCGGCATCCGCCTGTCGCCGTTCATGTCAGCCGTCTCGGCGCTGTCGCTGGTGTCGGCGGCCTATACCGCCGAAATCTTTCGGGCGGGCATCGAGGCGATTGCGAAAGGTCAGTTCGAGGCCTCGGCCGCCCTCGGCCTCAGCACGCGCAGCATGATGGTGGATGTGATCTTGCCGCAAGCCATCCGCATCGTCATTCCGCCACTGACCAACAACTGCATCAACGTGATGAAGGACACGGCGCTGGCGTCCGTGGTGGCCATGCCGGACCTGTTGAAACAAGCCACACAAGCGCAAGCATTGTCGGCCAATCCCAGCCCGTTGATCGGCGCGGCGATAATTTATGTTCTGTTTCTGTGGCCCTTGGTGGCCGCAGTCGCGCGCCTGGAGCGCAGCTACAACAAGGCGGATCATTGATGGGCAGCGACATTCAAATTTCCAATCTGCGCAAGAAATTCGGTGGCTTTACCGCGCTGAACGGTATCGACCTGACGATTGCCGAGGGTGAGGTGGTCTGTGTGATCGGGCCGTCGGGGTCGGGAA
>JANNNF010000255.1:0-11468 GCA_031398405.1 Rhodobacterales bacterium
ACGTTCAATCGAATAAGTGGCCTCGGGACGACCCGCACCCCGGTAGGCGTCAACGGGCGCGGTGTTGGTGAATACGGTTTTCACATTTACATAGACATGCGGCACCTTGTAGGGGCCGGACATCAGTGTGCCATGCAGGAAGGTCGGGGTCGCGGTGGAAAAGTTTGACAGATAGGCGCCAACGTTGGCAAGGGTCGTGGTGCGCAAGGCCAGAATCTCGCCCTCTTTGGTGCAGGCGAGTTCGATTTTGGTCACGTGATCGCGGCCATGGGCATCCGACAGGAAAGACTCGCCCCGATCTGCGGTCCACCGCACTGGCCGGCCCAGTTTTTTGGCGGCGGCCAGAACAAGGGCTTCCTCGCCATAGTGATAGATCTTGGACCCAAACCCGCCGCCGACATCGGGGGCAACGACCGTCAGCTTATTCTCGGGTATCCCCAGCACAAACGCCGCGATCAGCAGGCGGGACAGATGGGGGTTCTGACTGGTTGTCGTCAGTTTGTAATCGCCAGTTCCAGTATTGTATTCCCCGATTGAAGAGCGGGGCTCCATCGCGTTGGGCACCAGACGGTTGTTGATCAGGTCCAGCGTCACCACATGCGGGGCACCCCTGATGGCTGCGTCCACGGCGGCGCGGTTGTCTTCAATCCAGCCCCAGTCAAAGCACTGGTTGTCGGGGATCTCGTCATGCACGCGGTTGGTGTTGTCGGCCAAAGCGGCGGCCATATCGACAATCGCGGGCAGCTCTGCAATCTCTGTGTCGTCTTCCAGTTGCTGCGCAGCGTCGCGGGCTTCCTGGTAGGTTTCGGCCACGATGGCGGCATAGGCGTCGCCCACATGGCGCACCTTGCCATGCGCCAGCACCGGGCGCTTGGGTTCACGCATCGGCGTGCCGTCACGGCTGTTGATCAGCCAGCCAGCGGGGTTGCCGCCGACGGCCACAAAATCCTCACCGGTGAAAATCGCCAGCACGCCAGGCATCGCCTCGGCGACCGTTTTGTTGATCGACACGATCCGGCCATGCGCCACGTTCGACCGCACCATCACTGCATGGGCCTGCTTGTGCAGCGCCATGTCGTCGGTGTAAACGCCCTTGCCCGTCAAAAACCGCACATCCTCGCGGCGTTTGGAGGACGCCCCAATCCCTGTATCCTTCGGCATCTGAAACCCTCCCTATTCTGCGGCCATGGCCTGCGCGTCCTGCCCAGAGGCAGCCAGCACGGCCTTGACGATGTTGTGATACCCGGTGCAACGGCAGATGTTGCCTTCCAGATGATGACGAATGTCATGTTCAGACGGGTGCGCGTTGGTGGCAAGCAAAGCCGCCGTAGACATCACCATGCCGGGCGTACAGAACCCGCACTGCAAGCCGTGGTGGTCCTGAAACGCCTGTTGGATCACGCCAAGGCTGCCATCCGCATTGGCCATGCCCTCAATCGTGGTAACACTTGCCCCGGCCGCATCCATCGCAAACACCGAACAGCTTTTGACCTGCTGGCCGTTCATGTGCACGGTGCAGGCCCCGCATTGTGACGTATCGCAACCGATATGAGTGCCGGTCAGCCCCAGCCCTTCGCGCAGGAAAGACGACAGCAACGTGCGCCCTTCTGCCTCTGCCGAAACGGATTTGCCGTTCACGGTCATAGTGACTTTCGTCATGTTCATCCTCCCTTGGATATCCCTCGGTATTCTTGTCGGAATTCGTAGACTATCTCTGCGGTTCAGCCGCCGATGATGCGTTTGAACCAACCCTTCTTCTTTTCACCCGAATCGGCAATCTGTTCTTCTGCCGCAGCCTCAACCAATTCAGGCTCCGGCCCCTCTACCGCAGCCTGAAACCGGGTGAAGAATTCATCCGCCATCTTTTTGGCAAAGCCGTCGATGATGCGGCTGCCCAGCTGTGCCAGCTTGCCGCCGACATTGGCCTCGACGGCATAGGTCAGTTTGGTGCCACCGGGGATGGCGTCCATCGTCACCTTCGCACCACCTTTGGCAAAGCCCGCAGGACCGCCCTTGCCTTCGCCACTGATGGTCAAGCTTTTGCCCGGCACCATGTCAGTCAGATGCACGAGGCCGGTAAAGCGCGCCGATACGGGGCCGACCTTTTGCTTGACCACGGCCTCAAAGCCGGTGTCTGGCGTTCCAGTCATGCTTTCGCAGCCGGGCACGCAGTCTTTCAGCACATCGGGGTTCAGGATCGCCGCCCAGACCGCATCGGGGCTGGCTTTGATATCGCGGCTGTCTGTCAATTGCATGTGATGTCTCCTATGGCAAACCTTACGGGCAGGGCATCCCCCCCGCTATGGAACCTTGGTCGTAAGTGTCAGCGGGCGGGCGCGGTAAACTCCAGCCCGAACTTGGCATAAGCCGCCTTGATGCGGCCATCAGCAAGTGCCGCCACGATGGCATCATCCACCGCATAAGCAAGGTCGCGGTGACTTTGATGGATCGCCACGCCAAGCGTCCAGCGCCCGGTAGCAAAGCCCGCCATAGGTGGCGTGTGGACCTTGATGCTGTCGTTGGCCCCCATTTTGGCATTCACCCCGGCCTGCAACTGCGCGAGCGGCCCCATCACGGCCATCACCTCGCCTTTGGCCAGTGCGTCCATCGCAAGGCCGACCCTGGCAAAGCGGTGGATATTTGCGGCAGCCCCACCGCCAAGGGTGGAGGTCAGGTAAAAGTCGGCAATGGAATCGTTCTCTATCCCCACGGTATCATACCGAAAGAAGGCGGGCACAGGCGCACCATCGTGCCGCCCCTCAGACGTTGGGCCGGGCACCGCATCGGGATAGGCTTTGAGAGCATAGGCAATCGCAATCTGTTCGCCCGCATATTGCCCGGTAAACACAACCTGTTCGACCAGACAGGTGAAATCAGAATTATAGGGCACCCGCAGCAACACATTAGATACCCGGCCATCCACCGCAGCGCCTTGCCAGACATAGTTCAGCAAGTCGGCTTGCACATTCTCACCGGCCTGAACGGGGCGAAAACGCGCCTCCACGCCCAAAGACTGCGCGATAATCTGCCCCACCTCAATATCGACGCCAACGGGTTGGCCGGCGTCAATGTAGGAATAGGGCGGAAAATCCTCGTAAACCGCAAATTCGATCCAGCCCTGATCGATAATATCGTCCATCTTGGTGCCGACAAAGTCGCGAGCGGTGTTCTGCGGCTTGGCCCCGGGCACAACACCTTCGCAGCGCGCGAAGGCCGTACCCGGCAACAACATCAAGGCTGCAAGCGCCAGAGTTCTGAACATGAACGCCTCAGTTCGCCGCCGACAACCCGATGGTCAGCATCTCGGCTGCATGTTTGTGCCCCTCGGGGCTGTCGTCAAGCGCCAGTGCCGCCCGCAGCGCCGCCGAGTCTGCCTTCGGCGCACCCGAAGCCGTTTTGACCTGCACGGCAATCTCCATCAACTCGACCTTCAAGGCCGCCACATCGCCGTTGCCTGCATGCAACTCATCGCGGATCACCTTCAGCCGGTCTGAAAACGCATCCAGCGCGCCATCTTCGGCCCGGGTTTCCACATAGGTGCGGATCGCCCAAGCGGCTTTCTGGCCCAAAATCTCTCCAAACGCGGGCATCTTGGTGGTGCCGTCCTGCGTGTAGCCATGCTGGAACCGGTCGGCGAACCATTCATCGCCATATTCCGCCGCTTCCAGCAAGCGCAGGTCGGGAGCCAGACCACCCGACACTACGCCCAACCCATGGCAGCGCGCACAGTTCTGGTTGTAACCTGAGTCTCCCGCGACGACAGCCGCCCACCATGTCTCATCCCCCACCTTGTCGGCACGGTAGGGATTTTCAATCAACCATTCTTCGCCCACATCGGGCAGCGCGTCGGTGTTCACTGGTTGCGGGTTTACATCGCCATGCGCATGGGCCACCCCACCCACCAATATCAGGCCAAGAATGGTGCGGCGCAGCGGAGCGTTGGCAAAGCGGGTCATCGGGCTGTCTCCTTGAGTCTTTGGTCCCTAGGGTGTGCCCCGACACAGGTTTTGCCGCCATGCGACCATGGTGGCAACTGCGCCCGGGATACCTGCGACAATGGTCGTATTCCCCTGCCCCGACATTCCGGCAACGCTAAAGCCAGAGGACACCCGATGCCCAAACCCGATCCATGGCTGTTGCTGACAGCGTTTCTTTGTGCGGCACCTGCATGGGCGCAAGTAACGGTCGCGATCACCTATCTGCGCGCCGAAGTGGACCGCCCCCCGGTGCTGTCCAACCTTGACCCCGTGCCCGAAGATCTAGGCATTGCCGGCGCGAAGGTCGCCTTGGCCGACACCATGACAACGGGTACCTTTTTGGGCCATACCTATGAATTAACAGTGATTTCCGTGCCCTCTGATGGCGATTTCATCGCCGCAAGCCAAGGGTTGACGGCCGACCTGATCCTGATCGACGCGCCCCCTGCCCACATGCTGGCAGTCGCCGCCGCCCACCCAGCGGCGCTGCTGTTCAACGTATCCTCCGGCGCGGCAGATTTACGGGGCAAGGATTGTCGCGCCAACCTGCTGCACACCATGCCCGAAGACGCCGCCCGAAGTGATGCGCTGATGCAGGTGCTGGTCGCGCGGCAGTGGTCTGACCTTGCCATGGTCGTCGGCCCAAACCCCGCTGACCACGACTGGGCCGCTACCCTGCGCGCCTCTGCCACCAAGTTCGGCCTGACCATCGGCGCGGAAAAGGACTGGACCTTTGACACCGACCTGCGCGAATCCACCATGCAGGAAATTCCCCGCTTTACGCAGGATTTGCCCGACCATGACGTGCTGCTGATCGCTGACGCGACCGATGACTTTGGCCGCTACGTTGAACATAACGCATGGTTGCCCCGCCCGGTTGCGGGGTCTGACGGCATGGTACCAAGTGGCTGGTCGCCGGTGATTGAGGCTTGGGGCGCAGTGCAATTGCAAAACCGCTTTAGGGACGCCGCAAACCGCACCATGCGCGGACAGGATTACGCCGCTTGGGCCGCAATCCGTGCGATTGGCGAAGGCGTCACCCGCACCAATGTAGCCGATGCCGCGACCTTGCGCCGCTATCTTTTATCGGATGCGTTTCAACTGGACGGCTTCAAAGGCCGGGGCTTGTCGTTTCGCACTTGGAACGGCCAGCTGCGGCAACCGATTGCCGTGGCCAATTCCCGTGCCCTGATTGCCCTCGCCCCGCTGGAGGGTTTCTTGCACCAGCGCAATGAGATGGACACGCTGGGGCAGGATCAAACCGAAAGCGCCTGCACCGCGTTTGGAGGATAAATGCGTACCCTTGCCTTGCTTCTTTCGCTTGCAGCCCTGCCCGGAACCGCGGCGGAAGTCTGGGTGACAAACGAAAAAGACGACACCATTTCCGTGATCGACACCGCCACAATGCAGGTGACACGCACCATCCCTACGGGCGAACGCCCGCGCGGGATTACCTTCTCGAAGGACTTCAGCCGCGTCTACATCTGCGCCTCTGACAGCGACACCGTCCAGGTGATGGATCCGGCCACAGGCGACATTCTGCACGACCTGCCATCGGGCGAAGACCCCGAACAGTTTGTGCTAGCCCCCGATGACGTGCATCTTTACATCGCAAATGAAGATGACGCCGTAACCACTGTGGTCGACACGAAAACCCGGCAAGTGGTGGCGCAGATCAACGTCGGGATCGAGCCTGAGGGGATGGCAATATCCCCCGATGGGACGACAGCAATCACCACGTCTGAAACCACCAACATGGCACATTGGATCGACACAGCCACCCTGAAGATCAAGGCAAACACGCTGGTAGACAGCCGCCCCCGCCACGCCGAATTCACAGATGACGGCGCGCATCTGTGGGTTTCGGCCGAAATCGGCGGCACAGTGACGGTATTCAACACCGCGGATCAAACCGAACTCGGCAAAATCCGTTTTGAAATCAATGGGCTCAACGCGGATCTTATTCAGCCTGTCGGGGTGCGCTTTACCCCTGATGGTGCGACCGCCTTTATCGCCCTCGGGCCGTCGAACCATGTCGCGGTGGTCGATACCGCCACGCTGACGGTGGAAGGCTATATTCTTGTCGGCAGACGGGTCTGGCACATGGCTTTTTCACCCGATGGCAGCCAATTGTTTACCACGAATGGCGTGTCTGGCGATGTGACGGTGATTGACGTCGCAAGCCGTACCGCGCTGCAATCCATCAAGGTGGGTCGCTTTCCATGGGGCGTGGCAGTTCGGCCGTAATTTCGAGGCGTCAGCATTTGAAATACGGTTCTTATATTTAGAAGCTGCCTATAACCTGCTTTGCGCAAGTGTCGAAGCTTCTGTCTGATTCCATCAAGCAACATCTGCCAAATATACTGGCCTTTTAACCTTGGGATTTACCACGATAGCGCCCAAGGTCCTCACTGCAGGTGCACTGTGGAGCATGATGGTCAAAGCGTGGACAATGGCCAAGAGTCAAACCTGTAACTTAAAGCAATGTGGCAAAGAAGGCTTCTAAAGCTCTGGCATCAATAGGTTTCATCAGCATTTCGACCTCTGCCGCCAGACACAGGGCCCGCACTTCCGCGCTGCGATTGGCGGTCACTATTCGCGACGGCACCTGGCCATAGCGAGTACGCACAAGTTGCACGAACTCCACACCTGTCATGCCGTCGCCAAGCTGGTGGTCCACCAAAAACACGTCCGGCAAAATTCCAATCTCTTCGATCAGCGCCAAAGCCTCTTCGCCCGAGGCCGCGTCCAGCACGGACATGCCCCATTTTTCGAGCAAAAGGCTCATCGCACGGCGCAGGTCTTCATCATTTTCAACCAGAAAAGCGATCTTGTCCTGCGCCTGCATCCGTCGGTTCTTGGTTGGTGCGCGCGTCACCTGCGCCTCTGGCTGGCCGTCTGAAATGGGCACCTGCACCATGAAACAGGTGCCCTTGCCCATCTGCGACGACAACCCCAACGGGTGGCCCAGCAATGCACAGGCGCGCTCCACTATCGCCAGACCCAACCCCATACCCTCTGACGCGGACGCCCGAGCGTTCAGGCGGTGGAACTCTTTGAAAATGTTGTCTTGTTCTTGTTCGGGGATGCCCGGCCCAGTATCCCAGACCTCCAGCCTTATCATCCCGCCGCGATGCCGCGCGCCAACCAGAACCCGGCCTGCGGTGGTGTAGCGGATAGCATTGCCGATCAGGTTTTGCAAAATTCGTCGCAGATAGGCGGGGTCCGACAGCACCACGGCGTCGCATACCTGCACCCGCAACGCCAATCCCTTGGCTGCTGCAATCGCGGCAAATTCTTCATTCAATTGGCCCAGCAACCGGCCCAGCCGCACTGGCCCGACTGATACCGCCGCCTTGCCGGATTCAAGTTTTGAGATATCCAGCAGCGCGTCCAGAATCCCCTCGACGGACACCAGTGCGTTTTGCGCCTTATCCAGTGCCTCACGGGCTGACGGGGCAATCGCCTCGTCGTCAATGGACGCAATGAACAGCTTTGCCGCCGATAAAGGTTGCAAAAGGTCATGGCTCGCCGCGGCAACAAAGCGCGACCGGCTGGCATTGGCGCGTTCAGCATGGCCAAGCGCGTCTTCCAGTTCCAGCGTGCGTTCCATCACCCGGGCTTCCAGCGTTTCATTGGCGCGGCTCAGGCCGTCAATCGCCTCACGCTCGGCGGTGACATCGGTAAAGCTCATCACAAAGCCACCGTCAGGCATCTCTTGCGCGAACACGTCCAGTATCAGTTCCGGGCCGCGCCGCACCTGAAACGACAGCGGGGGCCGCCCGGTACCCGCCTGCACCCACGCCTCTAGCATCGCATCGGTCATGCCGTCGCCAAAGGCAATTTCCTGCCGGAACCGCTGCAGCAGATAGTCGAACGAGGCCCCAACCCGCAACCGCGCCATCGGTATCGCCAGCAACGCGCCCAGCCGCTGGTTCCACCCTACCAGCCGCGCGCCTGCATCAAAGATCGACACGCCCTGATTGATGTGGTCCAGCGTGGCGCGGATCACCCGCGCCTGATCATCCAGCAGTTTGCCGCGTTCATGGCGTTCCAGCCGGATGATATCGGTCACATCGGTCTGCAAGATCACCGTGCCACCATCTGCCGTGCGGTGTTCGCTGATCTGCATCCAGCGGTCCCAGATCAGGCGCACGTTGAAAATCACATGTCGGTCCTGATGCCGCCGTTTGCGCCGCACTGCCCAATCCTCGGGGCGTTCATTGTCTGGCAAGGCCAGATAGCGCGACAGGCTGACGCGTTCGACATAGCCTGCAAAGGTCAGACCGGGTTTCAGATCATCATGGATATCAAGCATGTGCATCCCGAAGCGTGAGTTGCACATCACCATCACATCGCCCGCATCAAACAGCGCGAAGCCTTCCTGAATGGTCTCAATCGCATTGGCGAGGTTCTGTCGCGCGGCTTCGGTGGCCTTGTTGGCCTCGCCGAGGCGGGCGTTGGATTCGTTCAGCAAATCCAGTGTGCGTTCCAGATCGCGGGTGCGTTCGCGGACCTGATCTTCCAGCAGGGCGGCGCGTTGGAATTGGGCGTAGGCGGCACCACTGTCATCGGTGATCTGTTCGACCCGCCGCATCAGAACTTGCGCGATGGTCAGCAGCTTTTCATTCTGCCGCTCGACAGGATCATTCGGGTTGATCAGCGCCGTCAGCATCGAGCTAATCCTGATCCGGCGGATAGATCGCCACGCCTGTCATCGTGTGGTTGACGTGCATCGAGTTCAACTGCTCGCCATAGGTTGAAAATCCCGTCACCTTGTGTTTGCGCAAAAGCTGTGAGATGCCGCCATATTTCTGTTTCTCCAAAGCCTCCATCCGGCGCAGGATGCAGTCGCAGGCAAGGATCGCCACCGGCGCGCCACCATCTGACAACGCGGTCAGCTCGGCATCCAGATGGGCGATCATCTCCATCGGTTCGGCAAGGGTCAGGACCAGCCCTTCGTCAATCGCCGAGAAAAACACAAGGTCGCCGTTATCAGCCACCTTTTGAATCGCCCGCACATGGTGCTTGCCGCCCACGCGCACCACAACCGGGTGGGCCGCAAAAGTGAAGGTGGTCAGTTGCGCGGGGTCTTTGCCAAGGATGCGGGCGTATTCGCGTGCCGCAGGTTCGGCATTGATCTGGCGCACAGTGCGGTCTTTCGGGTTGGCCTCTGTTACCACCATGCGACGGTCAGTGGGCACCAGATGGTCAAGGTTGAACACCTTGATCCGACAATTGCTGCGCACCAAGGTCAACACCGCCGCATTGCCCAGCACCTGGCCATCATACAGCACGAAGGTTTCCTTGAACCGGGTCCCATCGCCCGCCGACCCGCCAAACAGCGGCACTGGCCCCAGACCAGAGGCAAGCGCCGAGGCCAGCTCATCCTCACGGATCGACAGGCCATCGACCATCAGGAATGCAAACTCATGGTACCAGTCGGGGCGCAGTCGTTCCAGCGCGTGGCGGGTGCGGATCAAGCGCCCGATCAGGTCTTGCGGGTCCAGCACCTGCAGATCCGGCACCAACATGCAATCAACCGCGAAATGCGCTGATGGCAGACCAACCGCCACCACCTCACCCTCGGTATAGCCGTCGGCCGAAATCTCGCCAGCCGTGGTGCAGCCAATCACCTGAACCCCGGGCAAACCGGCCTGCATTGCTGCACTCAACGCACCCATGTCGGCCTCGGGAGAGATAAACAAAATCACGGCGGCAAACGGCCCCGGCCCAAGGTCGCGGCACAGATGATGGGCGGCCTGCGGGTCTGTGGCCAGCACATGCGCTGTTGGCATCAAATCGGCAGGGATCGGCAAGGCCTGCGCCGTATCTGTGGCTGCTGTCTCCATCGTGGCAGAGTAGGGCGCGCGAAGCGGCGCTGGCAAGCGCGCAGTCATTTGGGTGGGGTCAGCCATCCTCGGGCATCAGGCTGGAAAAGCTGGTCTCATTGGCGATCAGCACAGCTTGGGTGCGGCTTTGCACCCCCAACTTGCGCATGATGGCCGTGACATGGGCCTTCACGGTGGTCTCGGCTATGGTCAGTTCATAGGCGATCTGCTTGTTCAACATCCCCTCACAGATCAGTTGCAGGATGCGCGCTTGTTGGCGGGTCAAAAGTCCCAGGCGGGCAATTGCCTCCTCTCGCTGGCTGGCGGGGGCCTTGGGGTCGGCGCTTGGCACATACCCTTCGGGCAGATAGCCGCGCCCGGCCCCTATCGCCTCAAACGCTGCGCGAAACACCTCGCGCCGGGAATGTTTGGGCACAAATCCTGCCGCCCCCGCCTTAAGGCACGCGCCAATGATGCGGTTATCGGCCAGCGAACTGACCACAACCACCGGCACATCACCGCCCGCATGGCGCAGCCGGATCAAGCCATCAAGGCCGTTCACATCCGGCAGGTTCAAATCCAGCACCACCACATCGGGCAACATCCCGCGGTCCAGCCGGGCAATCGCGGCCTCCAGACAATCTGCCGTCTCAATATGCGAAATTCCCGCCACTGCTTTCAGCGTCATCGACAAGGCATCGCAGAACAGCGGGTGATCATCAACAATCAGCGCGGATGTAAGGGTGCGCACCCCGAAACTTTGCATGGCCACCATGACGGACCCTTCCGGCGTTGTCCCTGTGTTATAGCCTACCAAGCCCCGCGCCTTGCGCAAAGCCAAGTTCGGCAAAGCAAGGCTAAAGTCCTATAAAAGCCTCCGCTTTACGCCAAATCTCGCCGCTGCCCCGCAAAACCGCTTTTCGACCCTGTCCCGCCCCGCTATCACCCGCCAAACTGGAACCGGAGCCTGCCTATGCCCAACCTCTTGCCGCGCCGTGATGTCCTTGGCCTGATGGCCGCTTTGGCGCTTGCAGGCTGCGGTGCCCCCACCCCACGCGAGACCCCTTCCCGTGGCAACCTGCACCCCGGAGAAACGCCGGAAATGCGCGCCCTGATCCGCAAATATGCCCGCATTCACGACATTCCCGAAAGCCTGCTGCACCGGGTGATCCAACGCGAAAGCGATTACAATGCGCGCGCCCGCAACGGGCCGTACTATGGGCTGATGCAGATCTTGCCGCAAACAGCGGGCACTATGGGCTATGATGGTCCGGCCTCGGGCCTGCTGGATGCCGAAACCAACCTTATGTACGCCGGGCGTTATCTGCGCGGAGCCTGGCTGGTGTCAAACGGGTCAGAAGACCGCGCCGTGATGTGGTATGCCAAGGGCTACTATTACGAGGCCAAGCGCCGGGGCCTGCTGGTGGAAACCGGCCTGCGCCGCGCATGACCGCGCTTACGACGGTGGACGCGCTGATCGCCGCAGAGTTGGCCCCGGTGGCTCATCGCGACGTGCTGGGCCAAGTCGCAGACAGCTTTCGCATCCGCGTCAGCGCAGAAATGGCCGGGACCATCACCCCCGCCATTGCCCGGCAGTTCGTGCCCACTCCGGCCGAACTGACCATCCGCCCCGAAGACCTTGCCGATCCGATCGGCGATG
>JANNNF010000296.1:0-7897 GCA_031398405.1 Rhodobacterales bacterium
ACATGGCGATGTGCCGATGGCGGTTGAGGCGATGCGGGTGGGGGCGTTCGATTTCCTGGAAAAGCCGTTCAACCCGGACCGGATGACAGAACTGGCCAAGCGCGCGACACAGGCCCGGCGGATGACGCTGGACAACCGCGCTCTGCGGCGGGAATTGTCGGATGGGTCGGTCCTGATGAAAAAGCTGATCGGCGGGTCGCCCGCGATGGAGCGGCTGCGCGAGGATATTCTTGACCTGGGGCAGGCGGACAGCCACGTCTTGATTGATGGTGAGACGGGCACAGGAAAAACCTTGGTGGCCCACGCGTTGCACGCCGTGGGTCCGCGCGCGGGGCGCAAGTTCGTGACGATTTCGTGCGCCGCATGGTCCGAAGATCAGTTGGTGGCGCGGCTGTTTGGCCCGGGAGAGGATGGGGCTGTACCCTTGGTTGAAGAAGCCCGGGGCGGCACTCTGTGCCTCGAGGATATTGAGGCACTGAGCCATCCGCTGCAATCGCGCCTGCTGACGGTGATCAACGAACAGGGAGTGCCGCCTGAAACCCGGATCATCGCGATCTGCAACCAGCATGCGGTGGACAGCACGCTGGAGGCGGCGCTGCGGCCCGATCTCTTTTACCGACTGGGGGCCATGACCATCCTCTTGCCGCCGTTGCGGGCGCGGGGCGAGGATATTCTGACACTGTTCACCCGGATGTCCGAACAGTTCGCCGAGGAATATGGCTGCGACGCGCCGCAGGTCACTGCACAGGAGGCGGCGCAACTGCTGCAGGCTCCGTGGCCCGGCAATGTGCGCCAGCTTGTCAACATCGCCGAACGCGCTGTGTTGCAGAACCGGCGGGGGTCGGGGTCGATTGCGAGCCTGCTGATGGCGGATAACGAGGCGTCGGGGCCGGCCCTGACCACCGAAGGCAAGCCACTGAAAGACTATGTCGAGGCGTTTGAGCGCATGTTGATCGACAACACCATGCGCCGCCACAAGGGGTCCATCGTTGCAGTGATGGAGGAATTGTGCCTGCCGCGCCGGACCCTGAATGAAAAAATGGCCAAGTACGGGTTGTCGCGCGGTGAATACGTCTGAACGAATGCGCGGGGGGCTGCCCCCGCGCACACGGTGCCGCGCGGCCTGACACTGGCAGGCTGGCCGCAAATTTGCTATGGTTAGTCGTGCATCCGCGCCCGAGGGCAATCATGGCATTTGCAAACGCCTCCTACCCGATCTGGCCGCTGCCTGATCCGGCACTCGCCGCCCGCATTGACGAATTTCAGATCGGGCCACAGGATGTGGCAATGACCTATAACCACCGGCTGGCGCGGGAATGCAACTGGCCTGACCTTTACGCGGAACGGGTGGCAACCGAATATCGGCGGTTTCTTTACCTGATGGCGATTTCAACGCAGGAACTCACCCCCTCCGAGGCAGTTGACACGGCCTGGCACTTGCACCTGTCTTATACCCGGTCCTATTGGGACGACTTGTGCGGCTCAGTCCTGAAAGGCAGGGCCTTGCATCACAATCCGACGCAAGGTGGCAAGGATGAGGAGGCGCGCTTTCGTCTGGCTTACAATTACACCCTCGATCTCTATGGGCACATCTTCGGCAGGGCCCCGCCCGAGGATATTTGGCCGCCCGCGACCGTCCGCTTTGCCCGGGCTGCTGACATGCGGACTGTCAGCACGGGTGACTATTATCTTGTCCCGCGCCTGCCGCCCTTTGCTGAGCGCACGTTCGCATTCATTGCGGGGATGGGGTCTGCCCTCTGGGCTATCTTCAGGCCGATTGGCCAGACTTTCCCGGATTTTCCAGTTGCCACCGGTCTGGATGTGATTGGTGGCATTCTGGGAATGATGATGTTTTTCACCTATGCCTTCACCGGGCGTTGGCCAAAAACCACGGTCAGTGCAGGCGGTGGCTGTGGCGGCTGCGGTGGCTGCGGTGGCTGAAAGGTGGGGGTGTCGCGCGCTTGCGCAGCCTTGTCGCCGAAAATCACCCATTGCCCTTTCCGGCACTTTGCCGCTAGGGTTTGGCGATACGGGCATGGCACCCGTTATGGAATTCTCTGACCCAAACGCAGGGTGCGATATAACGCGCGGCGCAGGGCCAGCCGGATCGGTCGCAAGGCCGTTTGCATTGCCCGCAAGTCTTGACTGCAAGTCACTGACAGCACGGGCTTTTTAAGGTGGGCGGAGTGATCCGCCCAGACGTGAACCGCGATGATGTGCGCGACATTGGCAAGACAAGGCGAGGGATGCCCACCGGGCATGGCCCGCCCTATTGCACCGCGCGCAACCGCCCGAACAAGCCGCCTCTTTGTGGGAAACTCGCCTTCCGGTCCGCCGGGAGGCATTTTGCATGACAGGCGCAATGGATTGATATGTCTAAGAAAATGCTTATCGACGCCACCCATGCCGAGGAAACTCGGGTCGTTGTGGTGGACGGAAACAAAGTCGAAGAGTTCGATTTTGAAACCATAAACAAGCGCCAGCTGGCAGGGAACATCTACCTTGCCAAGGTGACGCGGGTTGAACCCTCGTTGCAGGCGGCGTTCGTGGATTACGGCGGCAATCGGCATGGTTTCCTCGCCTTTGCCGAAATCCACCCGGATTATTACCAGATCCCGGTGGCCGACCGCAAAGCGCTGATCGAGGAAGAAAAAGCCTACGCCCGCGCCGAGGAGGAGGAGGAAAACCGCCGCTCGCGCCGTCCGGCCCGCCCCGCGCGCCCGGCACCCCGTGCGGAATCCGCCCGGATGGAGGAGATCGTGCAATCCGGCCCTGCGGGCATGGACGTGGTCGATCTGGACGAGGAAGATACGGTCGAGGCCATTGAAGTGGCTGTCGATGCTCCACTTGACCACGATCACGGTGCCGAAAACGGCGAGGCCAAGCCCGCATACCGCGCCATCGACAATGCGTCCGACACCGATGATGAGATTGAATCCATCGCTGAAGAAGACGTGGCCGAAGAGATCGCAACCCCCCGTAAACCCCGGGCGCGGCGGTATAAAATTCAGGAAGTGGTAAAGGTTCGCCAGATCCTTCTGGTGCAGGTGGTCAAGGAAGAACGCGGCAACAAGGGGGCGGCGCTGACCACCTACCTGTCTCTTGCAGGCCGGTACTGCGTGCTTATGCCGAACACGGCGCGGGGCGGCGGTATTTCCCGCAAGATCACCCAGGCCGCTGACCGCAAGAAGCTGAAAGAAATCGCGTCGGAAATCGAAGTGCCGGAAGGCGCTGGTCTGATCATCCGCACGGCGGGGGCCAAGCGCACCAAGCCGGAAATCAAGCGCGATTATGAATATCTTATGCGCCTGTGGGAACAGGTGCGCGAACTTACGCTGAAATCTATCGCGCCCGCCGCAATCTATGAGGAGGGCGATCTGATAAAACGGTCGATCCGCGATCTTTACAGCCGTGAGATTGACGAAGTGCTGGTTGAGGGCGAAGCGGGCTACCGCACCGCGAAAGACTTCATGCGCATGATCATGCCGAGCCACGCGAAGCAAGTGGTCCGCTATGACGAGGCGATGCCGCTGTTTGCGCGTTTTCAGGTGGAAAGCTATTTGGGCGGCATGTTCAACCCGGTGGTGCAGCTGAAATCAGGCGGCTACATCGTGATCGGCGTGACCGAGGCGCTGGTGGCGATCGACGTAAACTCTGGCCGCGCCACCAAAGAAGGCTCGATCGAGGAAACCGCGCTCAAGACAAACTCGGAAGCTGCCGAGGAAATCGCGCGCCAATTGCGCCTGCGAGACTTGGCCGGTTTGATCGTGATTGACTTCATCGACATGGAAGAGCGCAAGAATAACGCGACGGTCGAGAAGCGCATCAAGGACAAGCTCAAAACAGACCGCGCGCGGATTCAGGTCGGCCGGATTTCCGGCTTTGGCCTGCTGGAAATGTCACGTCAACGCCTGCGTCCGGGGATGCTGGAATCGACAACACAACCTTGTTCGCATTGCCATGGAACCGGTCTGATCCGGTCGGACGATAGCCTCGGCTTGCAGGTTCTGCGTGCGCTGGAAGAAGAAGGCACGCGCAAGCGGTCCAAGGAAGTGCTGCTGAAAGCGCCGATTGGCATCGTGAACTTCCTGATCAACCAGAAGCGCGAGCATATCGCGCTGATCGAGGCTCGCTATGGTATGAGCGTTCGGATCGAATGTGATCCCGCGTTGGTGGCCCCGGATTACGTGATTGAAAAGTTCAAGACCGCGACCCGGATTGTGCCAGAGCATCTGTCGGTGATTTCCGGCAACGCGAGCCTGATGGGGGCTGCGGTTGATGAGATCGAGGATGATTTCGTCGAGGACGATATCGACGAAGCAGAGGTGGTGGAAGAAACGGTGGTGGCTGAAAAGGCTGAAACCGTTGATACTGCTGAAAAATCGGATGGCCCGGTCAAGAAAAAGCGCCGTCGGCGTCGGCGCCGTCGGGGCGGCAAGGATGACGCGGCGGGCGAAGGTCTGTCGGCTGAGGGCGATGACGAAGACGGTGATGATGACGACGAGGCTGACGCCGAGGGTGACGCTGTCGCGGTTGAACCTGTGGTGGTGCAAGCTGTGGCAGAGCCTGACGTGCCGGTGAAAAAGACCCGTACAAGGTCGCGCAAGCCCAAGGTTGAGGCTGTTGTGGTTGAAGCGGCTCCGGTGGAAGAAGTTCCGGTTGTCGCAGATACAGTGGCAGACGCCCCGGCTGAGAAGCCCAAGCGCATCAGGACGCGCAAGCCCAAGGCGGTAGAAGCTGCATCTGAACCTGTGGCCGTGATGGCCGAACCTGTCGTCGAGGGTGTTGCCCCTGCGCCAGATGCACAGCCTGAAACGGTTGCCGAAACGGTGATTGCCAAGATCACCGCCTTTGCTGAGGCTGTCGGTGATATGGTAACACCCGATGCGGGGCCGCCAGACGCCACCCCAGATGCGGCGGCTGAGGATGAGGCCCCGAAGTCGAAGCGCAAGGGCTGGTGGTCTTTGGGTCGCTGATCCGGGCTGAAGGCATGCTAAAAGGGCGGTAGGGCAACCTGCCGCCCTTTTGCATGCCCCGCGATGTTACATCATGCCACGCAGTCGTGACGCCCGCGCTGGTGACGGCAGCGGGCGAAGCAGCTATGTCTGGTCGAAAGAGGTGCCCATGTTCGGACTAGATATCTTTGATGCGGGGCTGGTCCCGGCGATGACCATCGCACTTGCCGCAGGGATCTTATCGTTCCTGTCGCCTTGCGTGCTGCCCATTGTGCCTCCCTATCTGGCCTATATGGGCGGCATCAGCATGGGTGAAATGACCGGAAAGGGGGCCGCGCGCCGCCGGGTGATCCTGCCTGCGCTGTTTTTCGTGCTAGGGCTTTCGACGGTATTTCTGCTGCTTGGTTTTACGGCTTCGGCATTCGGGGCGTTTTTTCTGACCAATCAGGCGCTGTTTGCCAAGGCGTCGGGCGTGGTTGTCATTGTGTTCGGGTTGCACTTTCTGGGGGTGTTCCGCATCCCACTGCTGGACCGCGAGGCGCGGCTGGATGCGGGTGACAAGGGCGGGTCGGCGTTTGGGGCCTATGTTCTGGGTCTGGCCTTTGCCTTTGGCTGGACGCCCTGCATTGGGCCGCAACTGGGCGCGATCCTCAGTCTTGCGGCGCAGGAAGGCAACACGGCGCGGGGCACGTTGCTGCTCGCGGTCTACGCTTTGGGTCTGGGGTTGCCGTTCCTGCTGGCGGCATTGTTCATTGATCGGTCGATGGGCCTGATGCAGCGGCTGAAGCGGCATATGAAGACCATTGAGCGCTGTATGGGGGCGCTGTTGCTGATCGTTGGATTGGCATTGCTGACCGGGGCATTCACCGACTTTAGCTGGTGGCTGCTGGAGGCATTTGATGGCCTTGGCATCCCGCTTTTGGGCTAAGGCCGCTGGCGTCTTTGCATAGTTTTGCCTAAGTTTGCCACCATGGTTGCGGCGATGGATCAGGATCATACAGAAGTTTTTCGGCGCCGGGTGTTCTACATCCCCGGCTATGATCCAATTCACCCGCGCCGCTACCGTGAGCTTTACCGTCGCGAAGGCGCGGCGCAGGCGGGGATTTCCGACTACACCCTGCATCTGGAGCCCAAAAAGGTGCAGGGCCCCTATGGCTGGCGTGTCACCTCGGTGCAGGAAGCCACCGCTGTGGCGGACATCGAGGTGCTGGTCTGGTCTGATATCGTGCGCGGCAGCATGGACCCAGGGATACCCGGCACTTATCTGCAACTTTTCCGCACGGCATGGGCGTATATCGGGTCGGGCGCGCTGTTCCGGCTGATGCAATTGCGCAAGGGACCGATGATCGCTGCGCTTTACCCGATTGGGATGCTGCTGGCGCAGTTGGGGCTGGCGGTGTTGGTGGTTTGGGGGCTGACGGCGGTTGGATCCAAGCTGGGATTTTGGGGTGGCACGGTTGGATTGGCCGCAGGTGTGGCGGCGGGGGTGTGGCTGCTGCGATGGTTCAAGCGGAAGGATGCCAAGGTCTACGCCTACTACCTGATGCATGATTATGCCTATTCCGCGCAGTCTGGCGGTGCAAATTCGCCCGAGCTAGAGGCACGGATGTTCGATTTTCGCAAAGCCATTGCCAATGCTTTGACAGAGCAGTTTGATGAGGTGCTGGTGGTTGGCCATTCGTCCGGCGCGCACCTGGCGGTGTCTATCCTTGCTGACCTGATCCGGCAGGGGGTGCCTTCAGGTGCGCCTGCCTTGGGGTTTTTGTCCCTGGGACAGGTGGTGCCGATGGTATCATTTCTACCCAAGGCGGGGCGCTTGCGGGCGGACCTTGCCTATCTTTCGGTGCGCGATGAACTCGCATGGGTTGATGTGACGGCCCCCGGTGATGGCTGTGCCTTTGCCCTTTGCGATCCGGTCAGTGTGACGGGTGTGGCTCCGGCGGATAAGAAATGGCCACTGGTGATATCCGCGGCCTTCACCCAGACGCTGTCCCCGGAACGGTGGAAAGCGCTGCGGTGGAAGTTTTTCCGCCTGCATTTCCAGTATCTTTGCGCCTTTGATCGCCCCCGCGACTACGACTATTTCCGCATCACTGCCGGGCCATTGACGCTGCGAGAACGGTACAAGGGCCGCGCCCCGTCAAAATCGCGCATTGAAACGCCTGTCAACCGCCACCGGGGCCTGTCGTGATCCCGCCCAAACCGCCTGCCCGGGCGGATAAGGTGTCCTTGTTGGCCTATCTGCGCCTGTTTCGCGCTGATATTCTGTCAGCCCAGCCCGCGCGGTTGTACCGGGCGTGGATGGCTGAATTTCGCACGCCGTTTTTCCGCAGCTATCTGTGCAACGACCCCGCCCTGATCGCCCGGGTGCTGAATGAACGCCCCGAGGATTTCCCCAAATCGAACCGGATCGGGGCGGGGCTGGCTCCTTTGCTGGGCCGGTCGGTGTTTCTGACCAATGGCGAGGAATGGAAGCGGCAGCGTCGCATTATCGACCCCGCGTTTGAGGGCGGCCGCTTGCGCGACACGTTCCCGGCGATCTGGGCGGCGGGGCAGGCGGCGGTGGCGCGCATGGCACCCGGCGTGCAGGAGGTGGAGGAAAGCATGAGCCATGCCGCCGCTGACGTGATCTTTCGCACTCTGTTTTCCATTCCCATCGAACACGCGCTGGCGCGCGATGTGTTCACCGAATTTCGCACGTATCAACGGACCCAGCCGATCCTGAACCTGGCGGCGTTTTTGCCTTTGCCGCGCTGGTTTCCGCACCTGCACAGGCGGGCCACCAAACGGTCGGCGGCGGTGATCCGGGGGTTGATCACCGAACTGACCACGCAGCGGGCGGCAGATATCGCGGCGGGTACCGCGCCCGATGATCTGGCAACCAAGATCATGACGACCGCCGATCCGGTCACGGGCGCGCTGTTTGATACGCAGGAAATGGT
>JANNNF010000312.1:0-2394 GCA_031398405.1 Rhodobacterales bacterium
GGTGGCATCGCCCTTGGCGCGCGGTTGCGGCAACTTGTGGTTCCCACGATCATTGTAGAGTAGAACGCCTATCCGGGTAACAGCTGGCGCAACCGCTACAAATCGCTCTGCCTGCATGACCCGGTCTGGTATGACCATTTGCCCTATCTGCCGTTCCCGCCCAACTGGCCCGTCTTTGCGCCAAAGGACAAGATTGGCGACTGGCTGGAAATGTACACCAAGGTCATGGAGCTGAACTACTGGACCAAAACCACCTGCCAAAGCGCGTCCTACGACGAGGCTACACGGGAATGGACGGTGGTGGTGAACCGCGATGGCCAAGAGGTCACGCTGAAACCCAAACAACTGGTACTGGCCACCGGCATGTCGGCCAAACCGAACATGCCGCAGTATGAGGGCATGGACCGGTTCAAGGGAGATCAGCACCATTCGTCCAAACACCCCGGTCCGGATGCCTATAAGGGCAAGCGGGCTGTGGTGATCGGGTCCAACAATTCGGCACACGATATCTGCGCTGCCCTGTGGGAAAACGATGTGGATGTAACCATGGTGCAGCGGTCCACCACCCATATCGTGCGGTCGGAAAGCCTGATGGAAATTGGCCTGGCCGGGCTCTACTCGGAAAAGGCCGTGCAGGGCGGCATGACCACCAACAAGGCCGACATGATCTTTGCAAGTCTGCCCTACCGTATCCTGCACCAATTCCAGATCCCGCTATACGACCAGATGCGCGAACAGGACGCCGAGTTTTACGCCGGATTGGAAAAAGCCGGGTTCCGGCTGGATTGGGGCGATGACGGGTCGGGTCTGTTCATGAAGTATCTGCGGCGCGGGTCGGGCTATTACATCGACGTTGGGGCCAGCCAGTTGATCATCGACGGCAAAATCAAACTTGCGCATGGGCAGGTCAAGGAAATCACCGAAGATTCGGTGGTGTTGGAGAATGGCACCGTGCTGCCCGCGGATGTGATCATCTATGCCACCGGATACGGGTCAATGAATGGCTGGGCGGCCGATTTGATCGGGCGCGATGTGGCCGATAAGGTGGGAAAATGCTGGGGGCTGGGGTCTGACACCACCAAAGATCCCGGCCCTTGGGTCGGCGAGCAGCGCAACATGTGGAAGCCGACCAAGCAGGCGGCTCTGTGGTTTCATGGCGGCAATCTGCACCAGTCGCGGCACTATTCACAGTTCCTTTCGCTGCAACTGAAAGCCCGGATGGAGGGTATTGAAACCCCCGTCTACGGCATGCCCGACACGTACCTTTTGGGGTGAAAGGCTGCGCCTGCCTTGGCCAACTCAGACCGGGGCAGGCGTTATCCGAAGGCGGCCATGATGGCCGTCTCATCCACAGCCACAATTGCTGACATCCGACCCCGTGCAATTTCGGCGTTGCCCGTTTCAACGGCTGACAGCAAGTCGGCGTAAAGCGGGGCCTTGGGATGGGCCAGACCGCCATCCGGTGCGGCAAGCCCGGGGCCGACCCGCGCCTTGACTGACAAGGCCACGCCAAATTCCATGATGGCCGAGGCCGCGCGCAAAAACGGGTTGGATGATGATTCCGCAATGCCGCGATGAATTTCAAACTCGGCCAGTGCAAAAGGTTCAGGCTGCTGTGCCATCAGTGACCGCTGGCTCAGCCAGTAGTGCAGCATCCGCATGGTCTCATTGTCGCGATGCGCAGAGGCAAGGGCTGCGGCCTCTGCCTCCAGACTGCGGCGCACAACAAGGAAAGACCGCACAAAAGACGGGGACGGCCCGCCCTCCAATGCCCAGGACAGAACTTGGCGGTCAAACAAGCTCCACCGTGCTTGCGGCAGAACACGAGTGCCGACCTTGGCGCGGGCCTCACACAGCCCCTTGGCCTCCAGCGTTTTCAATGCCTCGCGCAGCACGGTGCGAGACACGCCGAATCGGTCCATCATCTCGGCGTCACTGGGCAGGATCGACCCCACCGGCATGTCGCCCGACACGATGGCCAGCCCGACCTCATTGATCACGTAGGAATGGAAATTCCGTGCCGATTGCCGCCCGGAAAGCGTGCGGATCAGGCTTCCCGGTTCGCTCATCTATGTTTTCCAGATACTCTTTTTGCGGCGCGGGGTTGCGGTAAAGACAAGGCGTTGCAGCAAGATGAACATAAACAAAAGCCCACCGATGACAATCTTGGTCCACCAACTGGACAAGGTTCCGTCGAACACGATGTAGGTCTGCACCAGCCCCTGCAACATGACACCAATAAAAGTGCCTGCGATAAAGCCATATCCTCCGGTCAGCAAGGTGCCACCGATCACCACGGCGGCGATAGCATCCAGTTCGACCCCAAGCGCTGACAGCGAATAGCCAGCGGAGGTATAAAGCGAAAATACTACCCCCGCGAGGCCCGCGAGAACC
>JANNNF010000333.1:0-7649 GCA_031398405.1 Rhodobacterales bacterium
GGCTTGCGGGGGCGCTTGACGGCGAAGGTGGCTTCGACCTCCAAAAAATCTGAACGTCGGCGGTGCGGCTATGTGCGGGGTTCGAGGATCACCGACCCGGATGTTTCGCGCACCGCGAGATCGAGGGCCGCGGCCAGCTTGCGCCTTCGTGAAAATCGCGGTCACATTACATAACGACCGCTCACAAGGTTATGACTGGAAATTGGCAAAGGGCCCGGCTTAGGGCGCGACCAGCGGGTGCAAAGACCCCCACACGCAAAAGTGGGAGTGAACCAAACCGCAGTCGCAAACCTATATCCAATTTGCCAATACCGGCACGATCCTATGGGAGTGACACCAATGATCCGCAGAACCTTTCTGGCCCTGACAACTGCACTCGCACTGTCGTCGCCTGCTTTCGCGCAGGACAAAGACATTGTTGATACCGCCGTGGCCGCAGGCAACTTCACCACGCTCGCTGCAGCCCTCGGGGCCGCTGGTCTGGTAGAGACGCTGAAAGGCCCCGGCCCGTTCACCGTTTTCGCACCGACTGACGCCGCCTTCGCCGCCTTGCCTGCTGGCACCGTCGAAGACCTACTGAAGCCCGAGAACAAGGACAAGCTGGCCGCCATCCTGACCTATCACGTCGTACCGGGCAAAGTGATGTCGACCGACCTGACCGAAGGCATGATGGCCAAGACCGTACAAGGGTCGGACGCAACCATCACCCTTGACGGTGGTGCCAAGGTAGACGGCGCCGTCATCTCGACCGCAGATATCGCAGCATCGAACGGCGTAATCCACGTCATCGACTCGGTAATAATGCCCAAGATGTAAGCCGCCAACAGGCGCAATCGCGGCCCGTCCTTGTCAGCAGGGGCGGGCCATTCTGTATCTGCGGTTTTTTTTTATGGGTCCTTTACAGGCCCGCTAAACCGGTCTTCAGCTTTCACTTTGGCGAAAATATCCCACAGGGGGTGCGGGGGACGTGAAGTCCCCCGGCGGGTTCAGCCCTCACTCGATCAACCGCTTGATCGCCACCACATGCCCAGCAGGCGCGCCCAAAACATCGGCAGACAGTTCAGTAGCAGTCGCTACAACGTCCTCAGCCACTCGGTCCACCAGCCCCCAAGCCAGGGCTTCCTCTGCCCCGATCCTGCACCCTGCCATCAAGATCATCTTGGCCCGCGCAGGCCCAACCAGTGCCGTGAGCCGAACAGGATCAGAAGGTTGCGGCAGAAACCCCAACCGCATCACCGGGTAGAAGAACGCAGCCCCTGACACCGCCACCCGCAGATCACAGGCCAGCGCCATGCCCATTGCCCCCCCGGCCAGCGTGCCGTTCAGTGCCGCAATGGTCAGGCCGGGAAAGGCGGCAATACGGGTGGAAAGTCGCTCCCACACCGGGTCCACCCCCAACCCCGCCTGCATTTCCTCCAGATCCGCCCCCGCCGAAAACACCCGGCCATCACCCGTGATAATCAGCGCCTGCCCCACAGCCTCTGCTACCGCAGTATCCAGCATATCCAACATGGTGCGGGTCAACGCATTGGCCTTATCCGCTCTGCGCAGGGTGATTATCCGCAAGCCCCCGCGGTCCTCAACCCCGATCATGCCAGCAACCCAACAGCGCGACGCACCCCTTCGTCCCGCAGGCTGACCTCTTGCCCCAGGTACCCATCTGCGCCTGTCCCACACATCCACAACAAACACCGCGCAGGCCAATCAGCGGGGATGTGCACTGCAGGGTCCAGTGCCGCTACCGGGTTTATACCGCTGGCTTTTATCTTTACCTGCATCTCTGTCGCCACAGTTCCGGGTGACATCCCCATGATCCGCAATCCCGCCCCCGCCTCCTCCAGATGCGCCACCCGTGTCAGCATCGCCGCCCCGGCTTTCGACGCGCAATAAGCTCCCCACCCCTCCAACGGGCTATGGGCCGCCCCTGAGGATACCGTGATGATGGTACCTGACCCCTGTGCCTTCATTCCCGGCAGCACGGCGCGCATCCCATTGAAAACGCCCACAAGATTGATTTGCTGTGCTGCAGCCCATGCCACCGGATCGGCATCCGACAGCCGCGATATCGGCTCGATCACCCCGGCGTTGCCGATCAGTGCATCAATCCGTCCCATCCGCGCAATCACCGTCTGCACCGCTGCCTGCATCGCACTCCAGTGCCCCACATCGCAAGCCACCGCCATCGCACCCGGCAATTCCCCAGCCAACGCGTTGATTTCATGACCAGTCCTTGCCAACAAAGCGACCCGCCAGCCATCTGCTGCAAACACACGTGCCGCCGCCGCCCCAATGCCCCGGCTTGCCCCGGTGATCATTACAACCTTGTCATCCATCGCCCGCTCCTTGTTCCTGCTCCATGACAAACCCGTTTACCCGAACAATCCAACACAGGTAATCCCTTGACGCCCCGCCCCATCAAGCCGACCATGCTTCGGTAATTTTCAGGGGAGAGGTTTCGTTATGGCACTGTGGAAACTGGCGGGCAGCACGGCCCTCGTGATGGTAGTGGGCAGCACTGGCGCACAAGCAGATGTGACGCCCGAACAGGTGTGGGACAACTGGCAGTCCCTTATGACCTCCTCCGGCCAGACGGTCACCACCACGTCCGTCGCCCGCGACGGCGACACGCTGGTTGTGGAAGGTCTGACCTTTGCGACCAAGAGCGGCGAAGACATGTCGATGACGGGCACGATTGACGAGGTGAACTTTGCCGATCTGGGCGACGGCACTGTCGAAGTCACCATGTCTGACAGCTATCCCATCACTATGACTCTGCCCGCAGGCAGCGCCGAAGGTGACACGCCCACCACCCTGACCATTGCGGTATCGCAGCCTGGCCTATCGATGATCGCAGCCGGGGATGAGGCTGAGACGAGCTATGATTTTGAGGCCCCCACGCTCAACATGAAGATCGAAGCCATCGAAGGCGTTGCAGCTTCTGCCGTTGATCTGGTGGCTGATGTGACCATGACCGGGTTGGAGGGGGCCTATAGCCTGACCAAGGACGGCGACACCCAAGACCTCGACTCAAGCTTTACCGTCGCGTCCGCCTCAGTCGTTGTCAGCGCCAAAGACCCCGACACCAAGGGCGATGTACAGCTGACCGCCTCGATGGCCAATATGGCGGGCACCTCTACCGGTACACTGCTGCCCAGCATGGACATGACCGATATGGTCGCCGCCCTGAACGCGGGGTTTGCGACGGAAAGCGCGTTCACCTTTGGCAAGACCGCTTATGACCTTGATGTGACCGAAGACGGCAAGCCCACCAAGATTACCGGCGCGATTGCCAGCGGTGATTTTCAGGTCGGCATGGACAAGTCGAAGATCACCTATGGCACCGGCACGAAGAACGTCACGCTGTCCTTGTCAGGCGCGGATATTCCCTTTCCCAAACTCGACGTGTCTTACGGCGAAGGGTCATTCAAGGTGATGATGCCGATTGCCAAATCCGACACGCCGCAGGATTTCACCTTTCTGACCCGCGTCGTCGATCTGGTCTTGCCCGAGGAAGTCTGGGGCATGATGGACCCAACCGCCGCCTTCCCGCGTGATCCGGCCACGGTGATCATAGATTCCAAAGGTACCGCCAATTGGGCCTTTGACATCATGGACCCAGTGCAGCAGCAGGCACAGGGCGAAAAGACACCGGGGCAGATCCACAGTCTTGAAATCACCCAACTGGAAGCCCGCGCGGCGGGTGCCGAGATCAAAGGCACCGGGGCTTTCACCTTTGACAACACCGATCTGGTGACATGGGAAGGCGTGCCCACCCCCACTGGCAAGATGGACCTGACGATCAAAGGGGCCAACGGCATTCTGGATAAGCTGGTCGCCATGGGTATGGTGCCCGAAGATCAGGCCATGGGCGCGCGCATGATGATTGCGATGTTCGCCAAACCGGGGGCCGGGCCGGATGAGCTGACATCCTCGCTGGAGTTCAAGGACAAAGGCTTTTACGCCAACGGCCAAAAGCTGCGCTGACCCCTTGACCGACCGAAGGCCCCCGCATCAGGTGCGGGGGCTTTTCTTTGCGCGCTTGCACAGCCCCCCTTCGCGGACTACCTCTTTGCCGATGTAACCGGAGCCGCGCATGACCCCCTCTTTGACCGACCTGACCGATGCCCTGCTGGCCGCCGCGAAACGGGCCGGTGCGCACAGCGCTGATGCTTTGGCCGTATCGGGCACCTCGCTGTCGATTGACATTCGTGCAGGCGCGCTGGAACAAGCCGAACGGTCCGAAGGTGTTGAGGTTGGGCTGCGGGTGTTGATCGGCGGGCGGCAGGCCTGCGTTTCAGCCTCTGACACCTCGCCGGCCACGCTGAACGCTTTGGCGGAACGCGCGGTGGCGATGGCGAATGAGGCTCCGGATGACCCCTATGCGGGGCTGGCCGATGCGGGACAGTTGGCATACGCGTGGAATCTGGCGGCGCTGGACCTGTGCGACCCCTCCGATGAACCAACAGCCGCGCAGTTGGAACAAGACGCCCGCACGGTTGAGACCGCGGCAATGGCACTGGCGGGAATACGTCAGGTCGAGGCATCGTCTGGCTATTCGCGCCGCCAGATGCACGTTGCAGCGACCAATGGCTTTCAAGGCGGCTATGCACGGTCGTCACGGTCAATGTCCGGCGTGGCTTTCACTGGCACGGGCACGGCGATGGAGCGGGACTGGGCGGGCGAAGGCCGGGTTTATGCCGCCGATTTGCCAGGTGCTGCCGGCATTGGCACCCTTGCAGCCGAACGCGCGCTCATGCGTGTAGGGGCGGTCAAGCCGCAGACCGGCACTTATCCGGTCCTGTTTGACGAACGGGTGGCGGCGTCGTTAATTGGCCACTTGCTGAGTGCGGTGAACGGATCTGCGATTGCGCGCGGGGCGTCCTGGCTACGCGATGCGAACGGCTCGCAGGTGCTGCCCGCCGGGTTTTCAGTGGTGGAAGATCCGCACCGCCCGCGCATCGGGTCGTCACGCCCGTTTGATGCCGAAGGCTTGCCGACGCGACGCCGCACAATTGTGCAAGATGGGGTTTTGACCGGCTGGGTGCTGGACCTTGCCACCGGCCGCAAACTGGGCATGGCGTCCACCGCCAATGCCTCGCGTGGAACCTCGGCACCGCCGTCGCCGTCCACCACCAATATTGATCTGACGCCGGGGCAGTTCAGCCGCGATGATCTGATCGCGCAGATGGGCACCGGGCTGTTGGTCACCTCGATGATCGGGTCCACCATCAGTGCCACCACGGGTGATTATTCCCGCGGGGCGGCAGGGTACTGGGTGCAGAACGGCGTGATCAGCCACCCGGTCAACGAATGTACCATCGCGGGCAATCTTCGCGACATGCTGCTGCGGATGGTGCCTGCCAACGATGCGCGGGACCATCTGTCGTTCCGTGTGCCGTCGATCCTGATTGATGGGATGACCCTTGCCGGCGCGTGACCTTGCCCTGCTGACCGATGCCGCCCGCGCTGCAGGGAAAATCGCAATGCGGTATTGGAGACGGTCACCGCAGGTTTGGGAAAAAGGCGATCAGGGGCCAGTGACCGAGGCGGATATCGCCGTGAACGACATGCTGAAATTGGCACTTCTTGGGGCGCGCCAGGGCTATGGCTGGCTGTCCGAAGAAACTCCGGATGATACCGCGCGGCTAAAGTGTGAACATGTGTTCATAATCGACCCAATAGATGGCACACGGGCATTCATCGCTGGGGAAGAGACTTTTTCCCACTCACTCGCCGTGGCGCACAATGGCGTAGTGACGGCAGGCGTGGTGTATCTGCCAGCGCTGGACAGGCTTTACACCGCCAGCACCGCAGCTCCTGCGATGAAGGATGGGCAGCCCATTCAGTGTAGCGCGCGGATGGATGTGCAGGGAGCCAACATCCTGACAACGCAGGCAAGTCTTGCACCCGACCATTGGCCGCATGGTGTGCCAGATATAAAGCGCAGCTTTCGCACATCGCTGGCCTACCGGCTGTGTCTAGCGGCGGAAGGACGGCATGACGGAATGCTGACCATGCGCGACGCGTGGGAATGGGACATTGCGGCAGGTGGTCTGATAGCTGCGCGTGCGGGGGCTTTGGTAACGGACAAGACTGGGGCTGCGTTGCGTTTCAATAAGAAAACTCCGCTGGCCAAAGGCGTGATCGCCGCCCCGCCGGGGGTTCACGCCGGGTTCATGACGCTGCTGAACGCATAAGGCCGCCCGAAGGCGGCCTTACACAAACGATCACTCACATATCAGCGCTTGGCAGATTTCGGCGGCACGAAACGCTGGGACGTATCCTTGGCATCCAGACGCGGAGCGGCCGGTTTTGGCTTGCCGAAAGGCTTCTTGCCTTCGGAAGCGTTGCTTTTGAATCCACCTGATTTGGCCGGGCCGTCCTTGGCGTAGGCCGGTTTCGCAAAGCCGGGCTTCTTGGCGTAAGGCTTGGCATCATCACCGCGCGGCGCATAGGTGCGCTTTTCCACGCCTTCGCCGTCGGCCTTGGGCTTGTAGGGCGCGCCTTCCGAGGCGTGACTTTTAAAGGCCGCCGCCCGGGCAGGTTTGCCAGCAGCCGCCCCTTGCGATTTATAGCCCGCCGATTTGAAGCCCGCACCGGCGGGTTTATCCGCACCCGCAGCCCAACGGGGCTTAGGGGCAGATTCGTCGCGCGGGGCGTAGGGTTTGGCGGCATCGTCACGCTTGGCATAAGGCTTCGCCGCATAGGGCTTGGCCGCGTAAGGTTTTGCCCCCGCATCATCGCGCTTTGCATAAGGCTTTGGGGCGGCCGGGCGGCGATCCGCATCCTCACGCTTCACATAGGCTTTTGGCGCACGTTCGGCGGCCATCGCGGGGGCTGCGTCCACAACATCGGCAACGGGCGACCACGCTTTGCGCGGGGCCTCGTCTTCATCCACCACACGCGCGGGTTTCGGCGTGTACGCTGGCTTTTCCGCACGCTCGGGGCGTTCCTCACGTTCCGGGCGCTCAGCGCGAACGGGCGTTTTGCGCGGCGCGCGCTCGGGGCGATCCAGAGACGGCTCGCCCGCGATCCGCTCCATGATCAGGCCCTGTTCCAGTTCCATCATCTGGCCAAACCGACCTGCAGCGCCTTCGGCGATCTGCACGAAAGTGATGTCTTCCTGCACGCGGATGGCACCGATGCCGTCCTTGGCAATGCCGCCCGCATCACAGATTTTCGGCAAAAGCCAACGCGCCTCAGCCCGGCCCGACCGGCCAACCGACAGGCTGAACCAGATCGACGCGCCAAACTCACCACGCTCTTTCGGGGCCGAATCCGCCTTGGGGCCCGAGGTTTCCGACAGCACTTCCGGGGCAGACCGCCCCTCGCGCCACATGCGCACGAAACCTGCCGCCACAGCCTCGGGGCCAAAGCGTTCCAGCAACTGGCCCACCATAGTGGCCTCATCGCCCAGACCCGCCACAAGTGCGGGATGCTCCAGCATCCGCACATCATCGCGCGTCGTCACGTCTTCTGCGCTTGGCGCCGGGCCCCATTCGGCCACAACCTTGGCACCTTGCAACAGGCGCTGAGCCTTCTTGAACTCCGACGGCGCCACAATCAGTGCCGACACGCCCTTTTTGCCTGCACGGCCAGTCCGGCCAGAACGGTGCAGCAGCGTTTCGGAATTGGACGGCAGATCCGCA
>JANNNF010000359.1:0-17410 GCA_031398405.1 Rhodobacterales bacterium
CCATGGCCGGCCTTGCAGCCCCATGACCAACGCGTAATAGCCGATGAAATGGGGTTGGGTGCCCGCCAGGATCAGCCGCCGATACGCCTCGTCTGCGCCAAGGCCGCGAACATCTGTGGCTGTGTGGATGCCTGCGCGCGCAAAGGCTGCTTCGCTGGCAGGGCCAAGGTTTCGGATAGCGGAAATCGGATTGGGGGCAGTGGAGACTGACATACGGAACGCCCTGACATGGAGAAGGCCAGCCTGACGGCTGGCCCCGGTTCTTGCAAGGGTTGCGCGGTTGCACGTTTTGGGTGCCGGTGTTCCCGCAGCATGGTCGTCAGGTCAGATCGCAGCCCAGTCGCGGAAGATGGGCTTTACGCTGCCTTGTTGTGGGGTGGGGCCACCGCTTTGTTGCGAAGGCTGTTGCGGCGGTGTGTTAGCACCGCCTTGTTGCGGGGCGGTAGGGGTGTTGGCCAATTGCTGCTCCATCGGTTGGCTCTGATTCGTCGTCTGCAGTCGTCCCAGGTCGTCACATGTTCGATTTGTTCATCCTGGTACAGGATCTGGCTGCATCAGGACGGATTCGTAACGAATTTGCGACGATTTATGCTGGCTGTGCGGCGGGGGCAACACAAAGCGCATCACGCTTTGGCGATTGTTCCAGAGCAAGGAAACCTGACGTGGCGTCAGTTATCCACAGGGTGGGACACTGTAAGGGCGGGAAAACCGATGCTTGCCAGAGCCGCGATCAGGGTCGGCACGGTGGCAGGACCTGTGATCTGCACCTGTCTGGTAACCACATCAACAACCACAGCCTGCACGCCCGGAAGGGGGGCAAGGGCGGCTTCGACGCTGGCCTTGCAATGGCCGCAGGACATGTCAGGGACGGAAAGCAGGGACATCGCACGCTCCTTTTGCTATGCCAAGATGGAGGTTCCGGGGGCGGGAAGGTCATGGGGTTTGTGGGAGGAATTTGGGAAGGTTGGAGCGCTTCAGGATCAGGGGATTTGTGGATGGCGTTTCTGGGGGCAATGAGGAAGGCAGTCTCGCCTCCGCCCCGTACTGAGGGGTTTTGGCCGGGTGGCGTCGTGCGACGGCGGGCCTGCTTCACAACCAAGCGACAATCGCAGGAATGTTTGGCCAATCCCTTTGACCTTCCAGTGACTTGAAGCGCCACATAAGGCGCAAAGGAGACCATGATGACCGCCGAACTTCGCCCGCAGACGATGAGCCTTTCCCTGACGGGACTGAGTTGTGCGTCGTGTGTGGGGCGGGCAGAGCGTGCCTTGGAGCGGATGGGGGTGCGCAGCGTTAGGATGTCGGGTGATACGCCGATAGCTGCGGGGGTTGTAGGCCGGGGCCTCGGGATTGCTGATGTGCATGGCGGCGTCACGCCGGAAGCTAAGCTGAGCCTGATCAAGGGTTGGCAGATGCCGCGTTTGTCGGTGACGGCCTTAACGATGCCCCTGCGCTTGCGGCGGCGGGCGTGGGGATGGCAATAGGGACGGGCATCGATGTGGCCATTGAAGCCGGGAATGTGGTGCTGATGCGGGGCGATCCCTTTGCCCAACCACAGCGAAATTGCCTTTTTGCCAAAGGGTTGTCCGACCCAGAATGCTCAAAGCGCTTTGGTCAAGGCAACCACAATGGCGCAAAGCAAAATTCCGTTGGAAACCTGCGGTGTTTGCGGTAACAGTTAAAGCGGTTTGGGGGGCATGGGTTTATATCCTTGGTCGACAGACTGGAAGGACCGCTTGACCGCAGACCTGTGCGGGTTACGCTTTCTGGTGAAAATGACCTTTTGATGTTTGGACCCCACCTTGACCGATCTGAGCCTGACCCCCAATGTGCTGCGCGCCGATATCCTTCGGCACCTGACCTTTACGCTTGGCAAAGATGCCCCGAACGCCAGCCGCTATGACTGGCGTATGGCCCTGTCTTTTGCCATCCGGGACCGGATTGTCGAACCGTGGTTTGCATCGACCCGCAAGACATGGACGCAAGACCACAAGCGGGTTTATTATCTGTCGATGGAGTTTCTGATCGGCCGTATCTTGGAGGATGCGACGATCAACCTTGGACTGTACGACGCCTGTGAGGCCACGATGGCCGAGTTTGGCCAGGATTTCCGCGATATCATCGAGGATGAACCCGATGCGGCACTTGGCAACGGGGGTCTTGGACGTCTGGCTGCGTGTTTCATGGAGTCGATGGCGACCATTGGTTGTCCAGCTTACGGTTATGGTATCCGCTATGAACACGGGTTGTTCCGCCAGCGGTTTGAAGCAGGGCGGCAGGTAGAGACTCCGGAAGACTGGCTAAGCCAGCGCCACCCGTGGGAGTTTGAGCGCCCCGAAGCCGCCTATACCATCGGCTTCAAGGGTGAGGTTGTGACGCGCGATGGCAAAGAAATCTGGATACCGGGCGAGACCGTTCTGGCCGAGGCATATGACACACCGGTCGTAGGATGGCAGGGGAAATGGGCCAATACGCTGCGCCTGTGGGGGGCAAAGCCCACCACATTGTTCGATCTGGAGCGGTTCAATCGCGGCGACTATACTGCGGCGGCCGAACCCGAGACTTTGGCGCGCACGCTGTCGCGGGTTCTTTACCCCGATGACACCACATATCAGGGCAAGGAACTGCGCCTGAAGCAGGAGTTCTTTCTGACCTCTGCCGCGCTGCAAGACATCTTGCGCCGCTATACCGCAAGCCATTCCGATATGGCGGCACTGCCCAAACACGTCGCCATCCAGATGAACGACACCCATCCCGCGATTGCAGGGCCTGAACTGATCCGGTTGTTGATGGACGAGCACGGGATGCCGTTCGCGCAGGCGCTGGAAACCGCCCAGGGCTGCCTTGGCTACACCAACCACACCCTGCTGCCCGAGGCGCTGGAACGCTGGGCCACCTTTACCTTCGGTAACGTGCTGCCGCGCCATATGCAGATCATTGAACGGGTTGATAGCTGGCACCGCACCACCTATCGCCCGCCGCATTACATCGGCATCGTCAAGCACCACGAGGTGCGGATGGGTGAGCTTGCGTTTATCATGTCGCACAAGGTGAACGGGGTTTCGGCGCTGCATTCTGATCTGGTGAAGAAGAACCTCTTTCCCGAACTGCACAAATTGCACCCTGACAGGATCATCAACCAGACCAATGGCGTGACACCGCGCCGCTGGCTGAAAATGGCGAACAAACCGTTGGCCGGGCTGATTACTGAGGTCATTGGGGCCGGGTGGGAAGATGATCTGGACAGGTTGAAAGGCCTTGAGGCGGTCAGCACAGATGCAGCCTTTCTGGCCAAGTTCGATTCGGCCAAGCGCGCCAACAAGGTGCTGCTTGCGGCGTGGATCAAGGATCATTGCGATGTCGTGGTCAGCCCCGATGCGCTGTATGATGTGCAGATCAAGCGGATTCATGAATACAAACGCCAGCTTTTGAACATTCTGGAGGCGATTGCGCATTGGAAAGCCATTCGCGCCAACCCGACGGCACCCTGGGTGCCACGGGTGCGTATATTTGGCGGCAAGGCCGCCCCGGGTTATGCTGTGGCCAAGGAAATCATCCGTCTTATCAACGACGTCGCAGCGGTTATTAACGCGGATACGGTGGTGGGCGACAAGCTGAAGATCATCTACCCCGCAAATTATAACGTCAGCATGGCGGAACGCCTGATCCCGGCGTCAGATCTGTCAGAGCAGATATCCACAGCGGGCAAAGAGGCGTCGGGCACCGGCAACATGAAATTCATGATGAACGGCGCGCCGACCATTGGCACGCTGGACGGGGCGAATGTGGAAATTCTGCACGAAGTGGGGGCAGAGAATTTCTTTCTGTTCGGTCTGACCGCCGAAGAAGTGATCAAGCGTCGCGAAGACCCGGAACAGTCGCGCAAGGCGATTGAGGCCAGCCAAGTGCTGCAAGACGTGTTGCAGCTGGTTGCAGAAGGTCGGTTCAGCCCGGATGAACCTGAACGCTATCATGGCTTGGTTCACCGGGTCTGGCACCACGATTACTTCCTCGTGGCGGCGGATTTCGACACCTATCATGCGGCGCAAAAACAGGTCGATACGGCCTATGCGGATCGTCAGAAGTGGCTGACAATGGCCACACTGAACACGGCGCGGTCAGGATTCTTTTCGTCCGACCGCACCATCCGCAGCTACATGGCCCAGATCTGGGACGTGACTTCGGCCCTGTAAGGGGCTGCACCTTAGGAGGGGGCACCATGACGCAAGCAATGATCGACGATGGCACGGCCTATGCCATCGCAGAGGGGCGGCATGGAGACCCGTTTTCGGTGCTGGGTCTGCACAAGCGGGACGGAACTTGGGTCGTTACGGCCTTTGTGCCGGGGGCGGAAAAGCTGTGGGTGCTGACGGGCAAGGCCGGCAAGGCGTTTGAGTCGCAGCCGGTTGGCGGGGCTGGCCTGTTCACCTGCGTGTTGCCGCGCAAATCCGACTACCGCCTGCGTGCCCAAGGGCATGGGGCGGAGTGGGAATTTGACGACCCGTTCAGCTTTGGCCCCGTGCTGGGCGCGCTGGACGAATACCTGCTGGGTGAGGGCACCTTGCAACGGTTGTGGAAGGTGCTGGGCGCGCATGTGATCGTGCACGAAGGGGTGGCTGGCGTGCATTTTGCCGTCTGGGCCCCCAATGCGGAACGCGTGTCTGTGGTGGGCGATTTCAACATCTGGGACGGACGCCGCCACCCGATGCGCAGGCGCGGGGCAACGGGTGTATGGGAAACTTTCGTGCCAGGGTTGGCCGCAGGCGCGACGTATAAATATGAAATCCGGGGCCAAGGCGGGCATCTGTTGCCGCTGAAGGCCGATCCGGTGGGGTTCGGGTCAGAACATCCGCCTGCCAACGCAAGCGTCGTACGCCAGATTTCGGGCGATTGGACGGATGGCGAATGGATGACCACGCGGGGGCTGCACCAGAACATTGACGCGCCGATATCTGTGTATGAGGTGCATCTGGGGTCGTGGCGCAGGGCGGCAGACAACCGGATGCTCAGCTATCACGAGTTGGCGGAACAATTGGTAAGCTATGTCGTGGATATGGGGTTCACCCATATCGAGCTGATGCCGATATCGGAATATCCATTTGACGGATCTTGGGGCTATCAGCCCGTCGGCCTGTTCGCCCCCACCATCCGCCACGGCACACCGGATGAATTTCGCGCTTTCATGGACGCCGCCCACAAGGCCGGGATCGGCGTTTTGCTGGACTGGGTGCCGGGGCATTTTCCGACCGATGCCCATGGGTTGGGGCAGTTTGACGGGTCGGCGCTGTACGAACATCAAGATCCGCGCGAAGGGTTCCATCAGGATTGGAACACGCTGATTTTCAACTATGGCCGGGTCGAAGTGCAGAACTATCTTGTATCCAACGCGTTGTATTGGTTGGAAGAATACCATCTTGACGGGCTGCGGGTCGATGCGGTGGCAAGTATGCTTTACCGGGACTATTCGCGCCAAGCGGGCCAGTGGGTGCCCAACAAAGATGGCGGCCGCGAGAATTATGAGGCGATTTCCGTTCTGCAAAAGATGAACATCACGGCTTATGGCGAATGTCCGGGCGTGATGACCGTGGCCGAGGAAAGCACGGCCTTTCCAGGCGTGTCGCGCGCTGTCAACCACGGTGGGCTGGGGTTCGGCTTCAAATGGAACATGGGGTGGATGAATGACACGCTGAACTACATTCAGAAAGACCCGATCTACCGCCGCCACCATCACCACATGATGACCTTCGGGCTGCACTATGCGTGGTCGGAAAATTACATCCTGCCGATCAGCCATGATGAAGTTGTGCATGGCAAAGGCAGTATGCTGACCAAGATGCCGGGGGATGGGGCGCAGAAATTTGCCAACTTGCGGGCCTATTACGGCTTCATGTGGGCGCATCCGGGCAAGAAACTGCTGTTCATGGGTTGCGAATTTGCCCAAGGGGCGGAGTGGAACCACAACCAGAGCCTAGACTGGCACCAGTTGGACGTGCCCGAGCACAAGGGCGTGCAAGCGCTGGTGCGCGATCTGAACCGGGTCTACCGCGATACGCCCGCGCTGCACGTGAACGACACGCGGCCCGAGGGGTTTGCATGGTTGGAGTCGAATGACGCCGAGGCGAGCGTTTATGCTTGGGTCCGCAAAGGGGCTTCCACTGACCCGATGGTGGTGGCGCTGGTCAATATGACCCCGGTTGAGAGGTCTTACCGGGTTGGCCTGCCCGCGCCAGGCCATTGGGACGAAATTCTGAACACGGATGCTGCGGTTTACGGTGGAGGGAACCGTGGCAATCTGGGGGGGGTTACGGCAGAAGCCACGCCGTTCCACGGCCAGCTGCAGTCGGCAGTGGTCACGCTACCGCCGCTGGCGGCGGTGTATTTCCGGCAAGCGGCCAAAGTCCAAGACAATCGCCGCGACGCGGCACCAAGGGAGGGCACATAATGCAACCGAAACCCAATGCGCGACTGTCATCGCAGGCCATGGCCTTTGTGCTGGCCGGCGGGCGCGGCAGTCGATTGAAGGAATTGACCGACCGTCGGGCCAAACCAGCGGTCTATTTCGGCGGCAAAACCCGGATCATCGACTTTGCCTTGTCGAATGCGCTCAATTCCGGCATCCGTAAAATGGCGATTGCGACGCAATATAAGGCGCACAGCCTCATCCGCCATATGCAGCGGGGCTGGGGGTTTTTCCGGGCGGAACGCAATGAATATCTGGATATCTTGCCTGCCAGCCAACGGGTGGATGAAAACAAATGGTATCTGGGCACCGCCGATGCCGTGACGCAAAACATTGATATCGTTGATTCCTATGGGATCAAATATGTGGTGATTCTGGCAGGCGACCATATCTACAAGATGGATTACGAGATCATGCTGCAACAGCATGTCGAGAGCGGGGCCGATGTGACCATCGGCTGTCTTACCGTCCCCCGAATGGAGGCTGTGGCCTTTGGCGTCATGCATGTGGATGCCGATATGCGCATCACGCAGTTCCTTGAAAAACCCAAAGACCCGCCGGCAATTCCGGGCGATCCGGCCAATGCGCTGGCCTCGATGGGGATTTACGTCTTCAACTGGGATATGCTGCGCGATCTGCTGATCACCGATGCGGATGATCCCAATTCAAGCCATGATTTTGGCAATGACATCATCCCGCTGATCGTGAAGAACGGCAAAGCGGTGGCGCATAAATTTGTCGACAGTTGCGTCACCAGCGGGTTGGAGGAAGAACCCTATTGGCGCGATGTGGGCACGATTGACGCGTTCTGGCAGGCGAATATCGACCTGACGGATTTTGTGCCCAAGCTGGATCTGTACGACAACGGCTGGCCGATCTGGACCTATGCAGAAATTGTGCCGCCTGCCAAGTTTATCCACAACGAGGGGAAGCGGCGGGGGTCGGCGGTAAGCTCGCTGGTCTCGGGCGATTGTATCGTTTCAGGGTCGGAGGTTAGCAACAGCCTGCTGTTTACCGGCTGCCGTACCCATTCCTTTGCCAATCTTGAATATGTGGTAGCCCTGCCGCAGGTGATTGTGAACCGGAAAGCAGAATTGAAAAACTGCGTGATCGACCGGGGAGTGATCATTCCCGAAGGTCTGGTGGTGGGGCAGGACCCCGATATGGACGAGAAATGGTTTCGCCGCACCGAGAGTGGTATCGTGTTGATTACGCAAGATATGCTGGACGTGAGGGCGCGGGCATTGTCATAAGGTGTAGCAACGGAAAGGCTGGGGGTTCCATACCCCCGTCTACGCATTTGCGGGCAAATCCGTCTGCGCGTGAGATACCCAGAGACAACGAATGAGGTGAGCGGCATGGAGATCAGGGGGCGGGTGCTGTCGGTGGCCTCAGAATGTGTGCCGCTGATCAAAACCGGTGGCCTTGCGGATGTCGTGGGGGCGCTGCCTGCGGCACTGGCTGGGCAGGGCTGGGACATGCGGGTGTTGTTGCCGGCCTACCGGCCTCTGCGGGCCATGGTGGCGGCCTGGCCCGAGGTCTGGCGTGAGCCGTCATTGTTTGGCGGGATCGGTTTGGTCTACGCGGGTGAGGTGGCTGGCATGCAAGTCATGCTGTTGGACGCGCCGCATTTGTATGACCGTGAGGGAGGGCCTTATGGTGGGTCCGGTGGCGATTGGTTTGACAATGTGCAGCGGTTTGCGGCGCTGTCTTGGGTCGGCGCGCGGATGGCGCGTGAAGGGCTGGCAGATGGCTGGGTGCCTGACATTTTGCACGCGCATGACTGGCAGGCGGGCTTTGCGCCGGCGTACTTGGCCTATGGCGGCGATGCGGCCTGCAAGTCGGTGATGACGGTCCATAACATTGCGTTTCAGGGCTGGGCACCGGCGTCTGCCTTGGGGGATTTGCGGCTGCCTGCGGCACAGTTTCATCCGGCTGCGTTGGAATACTACGGCGGGCTTTCCAGCCTGAAGGCGGGGTTGGTGGCGGCGGACTGGATCACTACGGTCTCGCCCACCTATGCGGCCGAACTGATGCGTCCCGAGTTTGGTATGGGATTGCAAGGGGTTATTGCGGCCCGCGGCGCGCGGGTATCGGGGATATTGAACGGGGTGGATACGGGCGTTTGGTCGCCCGAAGCCGAGGCCGACGCGTACTCATCCAAATCCATGGCAGGCAAGGCGCGAGCGCGGGCGGCGCTTTGCCACGAATTCGGGGTCGACGTGCCGGGGCCTTTGGCCATTGTGGTCAGCCGGTTGACCGACCAGAAGGGGATTGATCTTTTGCCTGCCGTGATCCCGGAATTTGTGGCGCAGGGCGGCGGTTTGATCGTGCTGGGGTCGGGCGATCCGGGGATGGAGGGGGCGATGCGCAGCCTTTCCGCGCGCCATCCCGGGCGGGTGGCGGTGCGGATCGGCTATGATGAGGGGCTGAGCCACCGGCTGTTTTCAGGGGCCGATGCCGTGCTGGTGCCCAGCCGGTTTGAACCTTGCGGGCTGACGCAGATGTACGGCTTGCGCTATGGCACGTTGCCGGTGGTGGCGGCGGTCGGGGGCTTGGCGGATACGGTGATTTCCGCCTCGCCTGCGGCACTGGCTGCGGGCGTGGCCACGGGGATTGCGTTTCATCCGACAGATGCGCTGGCCTTTGGGCAGGCGCTGGCCGGGTTGTTGGCGCTGTATGCCGATAAGAAACTGTGGGCGCAGACGCAGAAGAACGCGATGAGGCATCCGGTCGGGTGGGAATCCTCGGCTGCGGCCTATGCGGCGCTGTATGAAAGGCTGCGGCCGTGACGCCTGCCACATCGCTGCCCGCAAAACTTGCGGGTCATGCCATCGGCGCGGGCAGGCCTTGGCCGATGGGGGCGAGTTTCGACGGGGACGGCGTGAATTTTGCAGTATTTTCCGCCAATGCCGATTTGATCGAACTGTGCCTGTTTTCCAGCGACGGGCGGCGGGAACTCGCGCGCTTGCCGATGCGCGAACGCGACGGCGATATCTGGCACATTCATGTCGGCGGTCTGACGGTGGGGGCGGTTTACGGCTTTCGCGCGCATGGGGCCTATCAGCCAGAACGCGGGCATCGGTTCAACCCGCACAAGCTGCTGATCGACCCCTATGCGAGAGGGTTGGAGGGGCGGCTGAAATGGTCGGACAGCCTGATGGGCTACAAGGTGGGCAGCCCGCGCGAGGACTTGTCCTATGACACACGCGACAGTGCCTTTGCGGTGCCGAAATCGGTGGTGGTGGACGCAAGTTACACCTGGGGCAGTGACGCGCATCCGAGAATTCCCGCCGCGCAATCGGTGATTTATGAGGCGCATGTCAAGGGCATGACCATGCTGCATCCCGGCGTGGACAAGCCGCTGCGGGGCACCTATCTGGGTCTGTCGTCCGATCCGGTGCTGGAGCATCTGGTCAAGCTTGGCATCACCTCGATCGAGTTACTGCCGGTGCAAGCTTTTGTCGATGAACGATTTTTGATCGCCAAAGGATTGCGCAACAATTGGGGCTACCAGACCATTGCCTTCTTTGCGCCTGAGGCGCGCTATATGTCGAAGGGCGCGCTGTGGGAATTTCAGACCATGGTGCGGCGGTTCCATGCGGCGAAGATCGAGGTTATTCTGGACGTGGTGTATAACCATTCCGGCGAGGGCGATGCCAATGGGCCGACCTTGAGTTTCCGGGGGTTGGACAATGCCAGCTACTACCGCCTGACCGACGGTGGGCGGTATTATGCCAATGATACGGGCACCGGAAATACCCTGAACCTGACACATCCCATGGTGCTGCGGCTGGTAATGGACAGCCTTAGGTATTGGGTTGAAGAAGCGCATGTTGACGGCTTTCGCTTTGATCTGGCGACGGTGCTGGGGCGCGAATCTTACGGGTTTGACCCCAACGGCGGCTTTTTTGATGCGATCCGGCAAGACCCGGTGCTAAGCCGGGTAAAGCTGATTGCCGAACCTTGGGATATTGGTCCCGGCGGTTATCAACTTGGGTCTTACCCGCACCCGTTTATGGAATGGAACGACAAGTACCGCGATGGCGTGCGCCGGTTTTGGCGCGGTGATGCGGGGCTGACGTCAGACCTTGCCAACCGCTTATTGGGCAGCGCTGACAAGTTTGATCATTCGGGACGTGCTTCGACATCTTCGGTGAACTTCATCACCGCGCATGACGGGTTCACCATGGAGGATCTGGTCAGCTTTACCGTCAAGCGCAACTTCGCCAATGGCGAGGAAAATCGCGATGGCCATTCGGAAAACCATTCCGACAATCTGGGCTTTGAAGGGCCGACCGCCGACCCGGTGGTCCGGGCGGCGCGGGCACGCCGCAAACGCAATTTCTTTGCCACCATGATGCTGTCGCAGGGCGTGCCAATGATCTTGGGCGGCGATGAGATTGGCCATTCCCAAGGTGGCAACAACAATGCCTATGCGCAGGACAATGAAGTAAGCTGGCTGGACTGGGCACGCGCGGACACGGGCTTGGCTGATTTTGTCGGCCGGTTGGTTGCCTTGCGCAAATCGCTGCCTGTGCTGCGGCAAAAGCGGTTTCTACATGCGGAGACCCGGGCCACCGATGGGTTGCCCGATGCGATCTGGCGCAGGGCCGATGGCACCACACCCCGGCCAGAGGAATGGCACAACCCCGCGTTCCGCTGTGTGTGCGTCGAATTGCGGATGGCGGCAGAGGGGGTGGACCCGGGCACCGCGACGGTGTTTGCCGTGTTCAACTGTGGCCCTGCCGAGCCGCTGGTGTTGCCGACCACCGAGACTGCTTGGGAGTTGGTGCTGGACACCAGCCGCCCCGAACCCGGGCCGCTGACGCAAGGGCCAAAGGCCCCGGCGCAATCTGTTTTGATATTCCGGTCGGTGGCTGCCCCCGACCGATCACTGGGAGAAAAGACATGATCAACACCGTGAAAACCGCGCCTATCGCGGGCCAAAAGCCCGGCACCTCTGGCCTGCGTAAAAAAACGCCGGTGTTCATGGGGCCGCATTACCTTGAAAATTTTGTGCAGGCGATTTTTGATGTGGTGGGCACGGAAGGCAAAACTTTCGTACTGGGCGGGGACGGACGCTATTTCAACGACCGGGCGGCGCAGGTGATCTTGCGGATGGCGGCGGCCAATGGCGCGGCGCGCGTGATCGTGGGGCAGGGGGCAATCTTGTCAACTCCGGCCGCCAGCCACTTGATCCGGCTCAATAAAACCGATGGCGGCATCATCATGTCGGCCAGCCACAACCCCGGTGGCCCGACCGAGGACTTTGGGGTCAAGTTCAACATGCCTAACGGCGGCCCGGCCCCCGAAGGCGTGACCGAAGCCATGTATCAGCGCACCACCGTGATTACCGAATACAAAATGATGACGGCGCAGGATGTGGACCTTGACACCGTGGGGCGGCAGCACTTGGGCGATATGATCGTGGATGTGGTGGACCCGGTGACGGATTACGCGGCCCTGATGGAAACACTATTCGATTTCCCCGCATTGCGCGCAATGTTTGCGGGCGGGTTTCGGATGCGGATGGATTCCATGTGCGCCGTGACTGGTCCTTATGCCGTTGAAATCCTTGAAAACCGTCTGGGGGCGGTGAAGGAGACTGTAATCAATGGCACGCCCTTGCCGGATTTTGGCGGGATGCATCCTGACCCGAACCCAACCTGGGCCAAGGCCCTGATGGATGAAATGATGGGCGATGACGCCCCCGATTTTGGCGCAGCGTCGGATGGGGATGGCGACCGGAACATGGTGGTCGGGCGTGGAATTTATGTCTCGCCTTCCGACAGTCTGGCCGTGCTGGCGGCGAACGCACAGCTTGCGCCCGGGTATGCGCAAGGTCTGGCGGGGGTGGCGCGGTCGATGCCGACCTCTGCCGCCGCAGACCGGGTGGCGGATGCCTTGGGGATTGGCAAATATGAGACGCCCACCGGGTGGAAGTTCTTTGGCAACCTGCTTGATGCCGGGAAAGCCACTCTGTGCGGCGAGGAGAGCTTTGGAACCGGATCAGATCATGTGCGCGAAAAGGATGGGCTGTGGGCGATCCTTTTATGGTTGAACATTCTGGCCGTACGGCGTGAGTCCGTGGCCGCGATCCTTGCCAGCCACTGGGCGCAATATGGGCGCAACTACTATAGCCGCCATGATTTTGAGGCGATTGCGACTGACAAGGCCGACGCCATGATGGCTGCGTTGCGTGCGCGTCTGGCGACCCTGCCGGGGACAGAGGTTGAGGGGATGGTGGTCGAGGCGGCGGATGATTTCGCCTATACCGATCCGGTCGATGGGTCGGTCAGCAAGGGCCAAGGTGTGCGGATCATGTTTGGGGGCGGTTCCCGGATCGTCCTGCGCCTGTCGGGTACGGGTACCGAAGGCGCGACGTTACGGTTGTATCTGGAACGCTACGCGCCCGGGCCCGACGGGCTGCACCACGACCCACAAGAGGCGTTGGCCCCGGTGATCCGCGCAGCGCATGAATTGGCGGGCATCACGTCCTACACAGGCCGAACCGCCCCTGATGTTGTGACCTGACGGCGCAAACAGGATAGTTGTGTCGCCCCTGTACCAGCAGGGGCGGCCATTCCCACGCGTAATTGACACTAGTGTCGAGAAAAGGGGCGGGCGATGGCTGCGGCAAGATCAGGACGGCAAGCACGGCAGGCAGAACGCGCGACCAAGGGCGGCGGCATCGGGCGACCCTATATTGTGCGGGGAATTCCAACCTACGACATTCTGTCAGAAGAAAACCTGTTGAAGATAGAGGCTGCAGCCGACCGGATACTGGCCGAAACCGGGATCGAATTTCGCGACGACCCGGTGGCCTTGGACCATTGGCGAAAAGCAGGTGCCGATGTGCAGGGTTTGCTCGTGAAATTCCCGCCGGGTCTGCTGCGCGAAGTGTTGCGCACCGCCCCGTCCGAGTTCACCCAACACGCGCGCACCCCCGGCAATTCGGTGCGGATCGGCGGGAAGAACGTGGTCTTCGCCCCAGCTTATGGCAGTCCGTTCGTAATGGATCTGGACCGCGGGCGGCGCTTTGGCACGCTGGAGGACTTTGAGAACTTCATCAAACTGGCCCAGTCGTCGCCCAACTTTCACCATTCCGGCGGCACCATCTGCGAGCCGACCGATGTGCCGGTGAACAAACGGCATCTGGACATGGTGATGGCGCACATGACGCTGTCTGACCGACCGTTCATGGGGTCTGTCACCTCTGAAGAGCGCGCCGAAGACAGCATCGCCATGAGCCGCATCTTGTTTGGCGAAGCGTTTGTGAACGAGAACTGCGTTATTCTGGGCAATGTGAATGTGAATTCACCCCTGGTCTGGGATGGCACCATGACCAACAGCTTACGCGCCTATGCGCGGGCAAACCAAGCCGCTGTAATCGTGCCTTTCATTCTGGGCGGCGCGATGGGGCCGGTGACAAATGCGGGAGCCATCGCGCAATCTCTTGCGGAAACCATGGCTGGCTGTGCGCTGACCCAGTTGGAACGCCCCGGTGCGCCGGTGATTTTCGGCAACTTCCTAAGCTCGATGAGCTTGCGGTCGGGCAGCCCGACCTTTGGCACGCCGGAACCTGCCATCGGCAGCATGGTGATCGGGCAGCTTGCGCGGCGGCTAAACCTGCCGCTGCGCTGTTCGGGCAATTTCACCACCTCTAAACTGCCCGACGCGCAGGCGATGATGGAAGGCACCATGTCGATGCTGGCCGCCATTCATTGCGGGGCGAATTTCATTTTGCACTCGGCCGGGTTCCTCGATGGGCTGTTGAGCATGAGCTATGAAAAGTTCATGCTGGATGCGGATCTTTGCGGTTCGCTGCACAGCTATCTGGACGGGGTCAAGATCGACGATGACCAGTTGGCTGTGGATGCCTTTGCCGAAGTCGGCCCCGGCAACCATTTCTTTGGCTGCAGCCACACGATGCGGCATTATGAGACCGCGTTTTGGGACAGTGACCTGTCGGACAACGAGCCGTTTGAGAAGTGGGAGGCAGCGGGTTCGACGGATGCTGCCACGCGGGCGAACAAATTGTGGAAGCGGCGGCTGGCCGAGTTTGAGGCACCTGCCTTGGATGAAGGTATCCGCGATGGCTTGCGCGCGTTTGTCGAAGCCAAGAAAGCGGGGATGCGGGATGCTTGGTATTAAAGGCGGCGAATGCTGATCTGTTGAAGCCTCCGGCGGGGATATTTTCAGACAGAAAATGAGGTATGCCTACGACCATGGGCTTGGTGCGGGGAAAGAGTGTTTCTGGTATCGATTTGTCAAACCGGAGGCTTCCCCATGCGCTTTGTCCTTGCCCTTGCTTTATGCGTGCTTGCCACGCCTGCCTTGGCTGAGACCGAAGGGTTGGGCACGCTCAACCCTGAAGAGTTGAGCTTGAATTCGGTGATCGACGGCATTGCGCGCGGCGAAACCAGCATGAGCAATTGTGCGGCGGGTTACATGATCACCAAATCGGGGCGGCATGGGCAGGCACGGGCCGTGTTCGGGGCCTGTGCACAAGCAGGTTATCCGGGGGCAATGACTTGGATGGGGCAATTGGAAGACAATGGGTTAGGTGGCCCGGAAGACCCGGATGCGGCGGCCAGATGGGACCGCATGGCGGCCGATCAGGGCGATGCTGTGGGGCAGTTCAACTATGGGCTGGATTTGATGCGCGGGCGCGGGGTTGTCCGTGATGAGGCCGCAGGCCGTGCCCTTGTGGACGCTGCCGCAGGGCAGGGCTTGGCCGTGGCGCAGCGGTTGCAGCGCGCAGGCTATGATCTGGATGAGGTCACACCGGATGGTGACAATTGGAAATACGCGCCGCTGTTCTGACCGTGGCCGCGGCATACACGACCAAAGAAGGGGGGTGGAAACATCCCCCTTCTTCGTTTGTTTTGACCACCTTCATACTCAGTACGACCATTGTGCAATACCACACGCCCCCCCCCTGTCGGATGATCAAACCCGGACAAGGTGCCACCGCCGGAGGGGGCCAACCGCACCACGCCGTCCTGGGACAACTGGAGGGAGGACACCAATGAACCGTTTTGTGATCGCCGTAACAGCGGCAATGCTGATCGCAGGCCCGATGCTTTCGAGCGCAGGTTTTGCTGGCGTGACGGAAGAAGATATCGCCAACGATTCTGCCACACCGGGCGATATTCTGACCAACGGCATGGGGCGCGATTTGCAGCGTTTCAGCCCGTTGAAGGGGTTGAACAAAGATAACGTGAAAAACCTGATGCCGGCCTGGGCGTTCAGCCTTGGCGGCGAAAAGCAGCGGGGGCAGGAAAGCCAGCCGCTGATTCATGATGGTGTGATGTATGTGACCGGGTCATATAGCCGCATGTATGCGGTCGATGTAAAGACCGGCAAAGAGCTGTGGCAATATGATGCCCGCCTGCCGGAAGGTATTTTGCCCTGCTGTGATGTGGTGAACCGGGGCGGGGCGATTTTCGGCGACAACATCTATTTCGGCACGTTGGATGCCCGGATCGTGGCCTTGAACCTGAAGACCGGTGATGTGGTCTGGAACAAGAAGATTGCCGAATACAAGGAAGGTTATTCCTATACCGCCGCACCGTTGATCGTGAACGGGCTGGTGATCACCGGCAACTCGGGTGGTGAATTCGGCATTATCGGTGAAGTGCAGGCGCGCGATGCGCTGACCGGCGATACGGTCTGGACCCGTCCGGTGATTGAAGGCCATGTCGGCACGCTGAACGGTGCGCCCTCGACCATGACGGGCACGCTGAACGCCACCTGGCCGGGCGATATGTGGAAAACCGGCGGCGGGGCAACTTGGCTGGGCGGGTCTTATGACGCGGACACCAAGACGCTGGTGTTCGGGGCGGGCAACCCGTCGCCTTGGAACAGCCATCTGCGCAATGCAGGTAAGCCGGTGGACGGTAATTCGGGCGACAACCTTTATGCCGCAAGCCGCCTTGGGATTGATCCCGCAACCGGTGAGATCAAGTGGCACTTTCAGACCACGCCGCGTGAAGGCTGGGATTATGACGGCGTCAACGAGGTCGTGGCCTTTGTCGACAAGGACGGCAAGAAGAAGTTCGGCACTGCAGACCGCAACGGGTTTTTCTATGTGCTCAACCGCGAGGATGGCTCTTTTGTCGACGCCTGGCCATTTGTGAAGGATATCACCTGGGCATCGGACATCGGCGATGATGGCCGCCCGGTTTATGTGGAAGAGAACCGCCCCGGAGACCCCGCGGCATCTGCCGATGGGGCCAAGGGCGAGGTGGTGTTTTCCTCGCCATCCTTCCTTGGTGGCAAGAACTGGATGCCCATGGCCTTCAGCCAGAACACCGGGCTGTTCTACGTGCCATCCAACGAGTGGGGCATGGATATCTGGAACGAGCCGATCACCTACAAGAAGGGCGCGGCCTATCTTGGCTCGGGCTTTACCATCAAGCCGAACTATGAAGACCACATTGGCAGCCTTAAGGCGATCGACCCTATGACCGGCGAATGGAAGTGGGAATACAAGAACGAGGCCCCGCTCTGGGGAGGCGTGATGACCACGGCGGGCGGATTGGTGTTCATGGGCACGCCGGAAGGTGAGTTCCTGGCGTTGGATGATGCCACAGGCGAGACGCTGTGGAGTTTTCAAACCGGGTCGGGCATCGTGGGCCAGCCGGTGACCTGGGAGCAGGACGGCGAGCAGTTCGTGTCGGTTATCTCGGGCTGGGGTGGCGCTGTGCCACTGTGGGGCGGGGAAGTGGCCAAGAAGGTCAATTACCTGAACCAGGGCGGCACCGTCTGGACGTTCAAGCTGCCAAAAGAACTGGCCATGGCGAACTGACCCCGAACGCGCGGCAGGCGCTTGCCATCCTTGCCAATGCGGGTATCCCGCTGCTCTCGCAAACCGTGCTGCTGGCGGGCATCAATGATGATGCCGACACCCTCGCCACCCTATTCCGCGCGCTGATTGTGAAC
>JANNNF010000381.1:0-3088 GCA_031398405.1 Rhodobacterales bacterium
GGCGCGGGCGCACGACCCCTTTTGGACGGCTCCCATGGCCCTGTTTCGGGCCCAGGGCTTGCCGGGTTTTCACGCCCGGGAATTGTGTCACGGGCCCTCAGGCCCGGAATATCGCGGCCGTCACCGCCCCGGCTTCGCGCCATGCGCGGGCCAGTGGGCCATGGGTAGGCAGACGCTGCTCGCTGATCAGACCCCAAGCCCAGAACATCAGGCCAAACGGGATCGCCAGAACGAAGATCAGCACGAAGTAGGCATAGAATTCAGCGTGCGGCTTGCGGTGCGTGGCCTGATGATGGCCGTGGTCGCCTGCGGAAAAGTCGCTCATAGGGTGGTTTCTCCCTGGGAATTGGCCTTTAACTGGGCCGTGGTTTTCAACCCGTCAGGCCCACGCAAGGCCTCGACGGTTTCGCGCACCACCCGTTCCGCCCCTTGGTCCAGCGCCGATTTCTCGGCAGCGTCGCGCAGGGTGCGGGCGGCGGATATCCGGGTCAGGATCGGGTGTTCCGATACAATCCGGTCAAGTTCGGCCTGCGCATCGACATCCCAAGGGAAATCACGACGCAGCGTGGTAGGGGTAGAGGCGACCGAGTCCATCTCGGTGCCCAAGGGCAGGATGTGGAACAGCGCCTCGAACAGGCCGTTGCACACCTCCTGCAAAATCCAGACAGCGCCCGCATAACCCATGAAGGGCGTACCGGTATGGCGGCGAATGGCGGCACCGGGAAAGCTGGCGGCGATGAAAGATGGCGCGGGTCCATGCCCACCCTTCAGTTCCGCCAGATACATCTTTTCATTGATGGACCCCATGACGATCAGGGGCCGGTGTTGTTTCAGCAGGCTGCGGACCTGTTCGTTGTTGGTCTTTTGCCCAGCAACCCGTGCCACCGCAAAGGCACACGGCAGCCCCAGATCGGTTTCCAGATAATGCCGGACACCGCGCGCATAGGTTTCATTGGCGACAATCGCAAAGTTCGCCGTGCCAAAAAAATCCTGCGTCACCGACCGCCACAAATCCCACAATGGCTTCAGCGTCGAGTGCTTTTCCCGCTCGATGAAAGGTTCCGGGTCCAGCCCGGTCAACTCTCCCAGTTTGCGCAGAAACTTCGTCGTGCTGTCCAACCCGAACGGCGCTTGCAGGTAAGGCTTGCCCAGCACCTGCGCCAGTCCTCGGCCAAACTCGCGGTACATCACGATGTTGACGTCAGCGTTGACCAGATTGCGCATCTCGGCCAGATGCGCGCCAAGCGGCATCACCATGTTGACCACAGCGCCGATGCCCTCGCACAGCCGGCGGATCTCGTACAGATCCGACGCCATGTTGAACGTCCCATACATCGGCCCCAAGATATTGACGCGCGGCGCATCACCATCGACCCGAGGTTTTTCCGGCGGCATCCGGCCTTTGGTCATTCCAAATTCCGTGAAAATCCAGGTCATCGCACGGTCAGCGCATTGCCATTGATCCTCATCTATGGTGCGCGGCAGGAACCGCTGGATATTGGTCCCCATGGGCGTGACTCCGCCACCGATCATCTCGGCAATCGACCCTGTGACCACCACGGCAGGCAAAGCCGGGTCCAGCGTTTTCCACGCCCGGCGCATCGCCCCTTCGGTGCCTTCGCGGCCCAGTTCTTCCTCGCCCAACCCCGTCACCACAATCGGCAACTCATGCGGTGGCAACGCATCGGTGTAGTGCAGCACAGACGTCACTGGCAGGTTTTCGCAGCCTACGGGGCCATCAATGACAACCTGCAAGCCCTTGACGGCGCAGAAGGCATAAATCGCGCCCCAGTAGCCGCCCGCGCGATCATGATCCTGAATCAGCATGACGCCACCTGCAGGAACCAAATTCCTTCAAAGGAATTTGCAAATCTTTTCGAAAAGATTTGGCGGATCATATCATCTCCTCCGCCTTGGCAGACTTGGCCGCCTTGTCGAGTTTCTTCTGATGCACAGCCCGGAAATCGGGGCGCAGGTTCGGCGACCCTTCCCAGATGCCAGCGGTATCGCCGGAACCCACGCCCTCAAAGAACGCCCGCATCCCCTCCATCCGCGCCTTGTTGCCAATGGCCGCGTTGACGACCGGACCCAAAGACCCCGCCCCCGCAATCCCCATCAGGGGACGCGCGGAAATCAGATTTGTGAAGTAGAGGGACGGGATGCCCAACTCCTTACCCTTCTGAACCACCGGAGTCGTCCCGATGGCCAGATCTGGCTGGAAGCCTTCCATCGCGGCGCAATCATCCTCCAAGCTCGCACGGTATTTTACCGCTACGCCCTTGGCCTCCAGCCACGCACGGTCAGCCTCTGACCATTGATTTTTCGCACAAGCGGTTCCAACGTAGCAAACATCAGCCCCGCTCTCGATCAGCAGGCGCGCGACCAGCAGCTCCGACCCTTCATAGCCAGACAGCGTGATGCGCCCCTTGATCTGGTTGGCCGCAAGGGCACCTTTGATGGCAGGTAAGAACATATTCTGCGCGGCAGAAACCTTATCCGGATCAATGCCATACGCGTCGCCAATGGCGCGCAGCCAGTCAGCGGTGCCGTCGATGCCCACTGGAGCCGACCCCACCACCTTGCGGCCTGCGGCGTGAAATTCGCGGATTGCCGCCGTGTAAAAGGGGTGGATCGCCGCTGCCACGCCGCAATCAAGGGCGGCATAGAGCTCGCGCCATTCGCGGCACGGCACCACTGGCCCTGCCGCCAGACCAAGCGGGGCAAGCATCGCGCCGATCATCATCGGGTCCGCCGGGAACATCTCACCAATCAGCGCAACCGTGGGGCGATCAGAGCGCGCACGTTCGGGCGCTGCCACCGGGCCTGCCTCGATCTCGGCGCGGGCGTATTTCAGCATCGCCCCGGCCAGCACATCCTTTGCCTCGGCATGGGTCGGCACGCCGAACCCCGGCACGTCGATGCCAACAATCCGCACGCCGTTAATTTCAGACGGCAGAAGTTTCAGAGGCACACCCGATGCCGTCGGCACACACAGGTTGGTCACCACCACCGCATCATAGCGTTCCGGATCCGCCAATTCGTGAACTGCATCGCGGATGTCTTCAAACAGCTTGCCGGTCACAAGGCT
>JANNNF010000401.1:0-3412 GCA_031398405.1 Rhodobacterales bacterium
GACCCAAAGCCAGCAGGGCGACAAAATGGTCCAGCGCCACAAACGGATGCAGTGAACCGGATTAGAACCCACCCCCACCCGGTAAAGTGCCATGGGCGGCAGCGGGCCCAGCCAATACAATCAGCAGTAGGGCAAGTCGGATCACGCCATACCCGTCAGATAAGCCCCACCCGCCAAGGCAATCGCGGCCCCGGTGGCGCGCACGACGACCCTGCCCGCAGGCCATTTGACCAGCATCCCGATGGCAATCCCGATCAGGTGCAAGGCCCCAGTGGCCACCACAAACCCGATGGCATAGGCGACGGGGTTGGCGGAGGCCGGCAATTCGGTGCCATGCGCGTGACCGTGGAACACCGCGAACACCGATACGATCACCGCCGCCACCCAGATCGGCGGGCGCACAGCGAACAGCACCATCAGGCCCAGCACCACGCCTGACAGGGCAATGCCTATCTCTACCCCCGGCAGCGGCACGCCCATCACGGCCAAAGCTCCGGCGAATGCCATCACAACCGGAAAGGCTACAGGCAGCTGCCACAGCGCCGGCAACCCCAGAATGGCCCCCCACAAACCTACCGCCACCATCGCCACCACATGGTCTGGCCCGGTAACCGGGTGCATCAGACCCGCCATCAACCCACCGGTGCCTTCGCCGGTATGGGCAAGGGCTGGCAGGGCGGCCAGGGTTAGAAGGATGGTCAGGATGCCTAGCTGAGCGCGGTTCATGGGAACTCCTGTTGGGTGCAGTGTTTTGGGACATACGCCGCAGGGGGTGCATTGGTTTCAGGGTCGGACAACGGATTTATTGTGCCGGGGGCAGGGGCAGCGTCACACCCATCTTTGCCATCCAGTTTCGCACCGGGTTTGCCGCATCCGGCGTACCGGCTGCCGTGCTTGCGTCGATCAGCAATACGGCATCCTCCACCTCATGCTGCAAGGCCCAGTTCACTTGCGCGCGGGCCAGTGCCATCGTGGGGTCTGGTGCGATACTGGCAAAATACATCGCTTCTTCCCGCGCATGGGCGGTCAGGCCCAGATCGAGGTTCAGCTTGAACCGCGCGGCAAGTGTGGCGCGCACCGCATCTGATTGTGAAGGGTCTGCCAGTACCCGGCGGATCAGCACACCGTCGGTATCTGGTGCACTTGCAAGCAGCGCCAGCACCTGCGCCGATTGCCCCGCGGTCAGCATGATATCCGCCAGCATCAACCGTTCACGCAGTGCCAATGGATCAAGCGCGAGCACCTGTTGAAATGCGGCCATGGCGGATGGCAGATCGCCTTGATGCAGGGCAATCTCTCCGACCAGCCCAATCGCCCAAGGGCGCAGACCCGCATCCAGCGCGCCGGGTTGGGCCAAAATCGCCTCCAGCCTGGTGCGATAGGCGGGGCCTTGATCAGTCAGGGTATGGCTGGTGGCCATGCACAAAAATCCGACGGCAGGTTGGTCCAAAGCGGTAATCTGCTCACATCCTTGGCGGGCGATATCAAACTCGCCCCGCACAATGTGAATGGTGGCGCGGGTGAGCATGATGTTCACATCACGCGGATCGGCCTTTGCAGCGCGGTCCAGCAAAGCCAAAGCCCCCGGAAAGTCATGCTGATATTGTCGCGCGGTGGCCGCCAGATACAGCGCCTGCGGATTATCGTCTGACAGAAAGGGCCGCAACACCCCCGCCGCCCCGCCAACCAATCGGGAATCGCCGCGTTCGCGGCCAAAAGCGATCATCCCGCGCGCGGTTTGCAGGGCCAGTGCCATATCCGACGGTGCCGCCCGTTGCGCTGCGATGTCGGCGGTCAGAGCGGGCGGATATTTGGCCGCGCCCGCTTGCAAACGGGCCACGACCCGGTCGGGCGGAATGGTGCCTGCCACTGCCGTGGGCGCATCGGTCAGCAGCACGGATCCAGCCACCAGCAGCGCGGCCAAACCCACGCTGGCCGCAAAATAGAACAACGCTGTCCGGTTCAGTCGCATCAATACAACCCGTCAATTTCCACCGGCAACCGGCGCACGTTTTTTTTCTTGCCAAGGATGCTTCCCTTTTCGGGCGGAGCAGTCTCTATCGCCTTTAACCGTTGAAAGCGATTGTCCGAAACCGCTGCCACATCGCCCCTTGTGCGCAGAATGGTGGGCCGCAGGAACACGAACAGCGTCTGCCGCCGCGCCTGTTCAGACCGGTTGCGGAACAGCCCGCCAATGATCGGCACCTTGCCCAGACCCGGTACTTCGGACCGAGAGCTTTGGCGGTCATCCGTGATCAGCCCGCCCAGCACGATGGTGCCGCCGTTATCAGCCAACACGGTCGTTTTGATGCTGCGCCGGTTTGTCACCAGATCGGCGGCCCCCTGCACGGTCTGATTGGTCAGGGATGATACCTCTTGGCTGATATCCAACTGGATCACGTCACCTTGATTGACGCGGGGAATGACCCGCATGGTGATGCCCACGTCCTTGCGCTCAATGGTATTCTGGGTCGTGCCTTCACTGGTGAAAGACCCGGTGCGGAACGGCACGTTTTGCCCAACGATGATTTCCGCCGCCTGGTTGTCCAACGTGGTGATGCTGGGCGTGGACAGAAGATTGGCCTTGGTCGAAGTGCCAAGCGCCTGTAACAGCAGCCCGAAATCATCCTTGCGCGACAGCCCGATCGACAGCCCGCCCCCAATGGAATTGGCGGTCGGTGACCCCAGCAGCCGCAGAATGTTTTGCAGCGTCGGCCCGTTGGTGGAAAACGAGGTGGCGGTAAAATCACCGGGCGGGGTGGCTTTGCCAAAGCCAAGTTGCACCCCCAACTGTTCGGAAATATCGCCTGAAACCTCGACGATCGCCGCCTCGATCAACACTTGCGGCCGGCGTTGGTCCAACTGGCTGATCAGGCGGGCGAGGTCTTTTTGCACTTCGGCCCGGGCGCGCACCACGATCGAGTTGCTTTCCAGCACGGGCTGAATGGTAATCTCCTCGGCGCTGAACGAACCGACTGCCGGAGCCACCACCCGCACATCCGCCCCTTCCACTGCAATACCGGTGGCGGGGTCAACGGGGGGCAGGGCATCGGCCACCGGGTTGCTGACTGTGGCCCCTGACCCCACTAACCCGCGCAGCACTTCGGCCAGGGATGCAGCATCGGCAAAGCGCAGGGCGTAGACCTGTGTGATCGGAATGGTGGATGGAATCGCCCGGCCCGGCACATCCAAATCGGCCACCACGCGCAAGACCAGCGCATAGGTTTCGGGATCGGCGTTCAGCAACAGTCGGTTCGAGCGCGCATCCACTGTGACGCGCGGGGCGGCGCTGCCCGTGGCGCTGGACCCAAGCACGCTTTGCACCGCCGCCCCCACCTCAACCGCATCGGCGTTGCGGATGGGAATGGTGTAGATCTCTTGCCCATTGTCCGTGTCCAACGCGCGGGCGATG
>JANNNF010000048.1:0-3707 GCA_031398405.1 Rhodobacterales bacterium
TGGCGGAATTCTTTCTTGAGTGAGGCGTTGTGGTTGTTGATCGTCTGCACAAGCAGATGCAGTGAAGCACAACAACGGAGACGCGGGCCATGGATAGAACAAGTCGGAAATCGACTGGATCAAGCTTTTGGCTCGCTTTGCTTGTGGTTGCGTGCGTCCAATCTGTCATTGGGCTGTCTATCTGGTCTGATGGGGGGATGGCATACGCACAGGATGATGACGGTGGGGACGACGGCGGCGATGAGGATGATGGAAGGGAAGCGTCGGGTGTCGACAATCGCGTAGGTGCCGCATCGAGGCGAAGTGGGAATGAGGGAACCCGCAGTCCGTCGCGCAATCTCCAGACGAACGGGCTACGCCGCACAAGGGTGGTCCAAGCAGCACCGCCACCAGAATTCGCAGCGGGCGAAATCGTGGTGACCAATCTTTCCGAGGTCGATCTGGCAGCGCTCTTGGTCGAAGGCTTTATCGTGATCGAACGGATCGAACTTTTTGATGTTGCGGTCGTCATGCACCGGCTCCGCGTTCCTGATGGCCTGACGCTGGAGCAGGCGCGTGACCGGGTTCGGGCGCAACCTACCGGGGCGACAGGGGATTTCAACCACTACTACCGGACCGGCGAAGACGCGCTCACCCCAGCCTCAGGCGTGTTTTCCGCGCCTGTGGCGATGGCACCTGTTGCCAACTGCGCCCACATGAATTGCAGCGCGCTAAAACTGATCGGCTGGCCCGCCGAGCGCGATCTGTCCCCAGTCTGCCGCGTGACTGTACCGGTGGGGGTGATCGACACCGGGGTGAACGCCGCGCACGAAAACCTTGTGGGAGCCAGGATCGAGGTGCTGCGGTTGCTTGACGAAGATGTTGATCCATCAAAGGCGGTGCATGGCACGGCGATTGCCGGGCTGTTGGTGGGACAGGTGCCGGACCGCACGCCGGGGTTGATCCCCGAGGCCAACCTGGTTGTTGTCGATATATTTGGGCGCAAAGGGGACGACGAACGGGCATCCGTCGCTTCACTGATCAAGGCGCTGGATCTGCTCGCGCAACGAAAGGTAAAGGTGATTAACCTTTCGCTGGCCGGACCGGCTAATGCGGCGCTTGAGGCGGCTTTGCTGCGTCTGACGAACCCAGGGGGAGCGATTGTGCTCGCTGCAGTGGGGAACGGCGGTCCGGCAGCGCAGGTGGCCTATCCGGCCGGGTATCCGAATGTTGTGGCCGTGACAGCAGTTGACCAGCGCGGCCAAGTCTATCGCCAGGCGCAACGCGGCATGCATATCGATCTCGCGGCCCCCGGCGTAGAGGTGTGGAGCGCGACCTCGGTCAGCGGCGTCAAGCCCAAGACTGGCACCTCCTTTGCCGTGCCCTTTGCTTCGGCGGCGGCGGCGGTGCTGGCCTCGCGCAATCCCGAGGCCACGCCTCATGCGCTGGCGGCGCAATTGCGGGGGCTGGTGCGCGATATGGGGGCACAAGGCGCTGACGAGGTGTTCGGCGCGGGGCTTTTGGCGCTGGACACGCTTTGCGGGCCAAAAATTCCAGCCGTACCTGTGGAATAACGACGAGCCTGCTTCGTTGTTCCTGCATGGCTCCAACAGCGGGAAAGGCCGCTGGGGTAAAACAGGAAAGGCGATCCTTATGACCACCCTCACTTTGCGCGGCAACCAGATTGGCGAAGCGTTGCAATTCAATGGCAATGGAAACACCGTTGCGGTCGAAATTGGCCGCGTCTGGTTCGCGGCCACCGATATCGTCAAGATCACCTTCGCCCCCGCCAGCTTTGACCCTGTCACAGGGCAGTTGATCGGCGGTGCCGGGGCTGTCACCGGTCTGACCGTCACCACCGCGACCGGCCTGACCACCACCTTCGGCGTCTCGCCCGCATACCCGCTGGACGTCGATCCCGACCAATCCAAGAACGGTGCCGACTTCTTCTACATCTCGGAATCGCCCGCCATGGGCTTGGGTGGTCCCTATGCCGGGCTGCAGCTGGAAAAGATTGTTGTGGCCGATGTGGCGCTGACCGGCGGCACCTCGCCCACTTTCAGCAATCTCGGCGTGTTCAGCCCGGCCACTGGCACCGTCACTCCGACCGCGCCGCAACTGATCGGCACCAATGGCGATGACGTGCTGACCGGAACTGGGGCGGCCAACTACATGGCCGGGCGTGACGGCAATGACCGCATCACCTCAGGCGCGGGCAACGACACAGTGGACGGCGACGACGGCAATGACCTCATCAATGGCGGCAAAGGGGCCGACTCCATCTGGGGCGGCCGGGGCAATGACCTGCTCTGGGGTGCCAACAGCAACGATCGCATGTTTGGCGGCGACGGTGACGATGTGCTGGACGGCGGTGCGGGCACCGACCGGTTGGCAGGCGGTGTTGGCGGCGATGTGTTCGTGTTTGGTGCGGGCGACCGTGTGCTGGACTTCAGCCGGGTGGAAGGCGATCAAATCCACTTTGCCGCAGCACTGGGTATCACCGAGGCCGACCTTGCAATCAGCACCACCGCGCAAGGCACGGTGATCAGTGCGGCCAGCGTGGCCGGAACAATGCTGCTGCAAGGCTACTTCGGCGGCTTTGACACCGGCAACGACTTCAAGTTCGACTATGTGCCGAATTTCGATTTCCTGTGATCCCTGACGGACGCACGACACCGGGGGCGCATCCGTAAGGACGCGCCCTTTGCTACGTTCGCGCTCCCCAACCCTGACATCACCCACTGGCCCCGCGCCCCCCATTTCCGGAGAGACCCCATGCTGCGCCTGCGCCCCGCGCCCAAGATCACCTTCACCTGCGAGCCTGCCGACCATGGCGTCATAGCCCCGCCAGTACCCGCAAAAGCCTATATGCCCGACTGGTTTCGCAGGCTTCCCGCCGTCGATGACGGGGTGGCGGGGCTGAACAATACCGGCCTGACGGTTAAGCGCTGCATGCCGTTCTTGGATGCCATGACGACCGGCTGGATCTTGTCACTGCCCGCCACCGTGCGGCTGGAAATTAGCGAGGGCGGCACCCGTGTCGATGCTGGATGGGAATTTGACCGCCCTCTGGTCGCAAACCACGGTACCCACCAGGTCAAGGGCAACCCTTTTGGCACACGCCCGCCGTGCAAGTTCATCAACTTCTGGACCATCGCGACGCCGGCCGGCTGGAGCTGTCTGTTCGTACAGCCGCTGAACCGCCCAAACGGGGTGTTCGAGGTGGTGGCAGGCATCGTTGACACCGACACTTACCGATCACCCATCCACTTCCCGTTCTTTGCCATCGGCGATGACGGGCTGCATGTGATCGAAAAGGGCTCGCCTTTGATACAGGTCATTCCGTTCCGCCGCGACAGTGCCGAGATCGCGGCCGATATACGCGCCGAAACGCCGGAAGAGGCCGCAACGCGGCACAAGGTGTTGCGCAATACCCAGGCCTCTGATGGGTGGTATCGCACTGAGGCCCGTGCCAAGCGCTGACGCTTTGGATTTGCTGAAATGAAAACGCCGGTCTTGTGCAAGACCGGCGTTTTTATGTGGCATAGGGACTTTCGGCTGAAGCGGCCTGCAAATGCAAACCGGCCCCGATCAGGGCCGGTCCAGAGCACGCGGTGTGCGTGTGATCAGTCGTCGTTGTTGGAAGACGAGTTGGACGAGCTGTTGCTTGAAGAGTTGGAAGAGCTGTTCGAGTTCGAGTTGGAAGAACTGTTGCTCGACGAGTTCGA